>JAKDKQ010000028.1 GCA_030453295.1 Janibacter sp. | reverse complement strand
CCAGGTCGGTGACGCTGCCACCGCCGACGGCGACCACGGCATCGCTGCGGGTGAACCCGGCCTGCCCCATGGTCGCCCACAGCCCGGCGGCGACGGTGACGGTCTTGGCTGCCTCGGCGTCCGGGACCGGGGCGACGTGGACCTCGAGGCCCGCATCACGCAGTGCCGTGACCACCGGGGCCGCGAGAGAGGCCAGGGGCTCGCCGTGGACGACGAGGACCCGGGCCACGCCTGCTGGCAGCACCTCGGCCACGCGGGCGGAGACCCCGTGACCGACGAGCACGTCGTAGTCCTCCCCGACAGGGATGGTCGTCACATCGTTGGTCACGTCGCTCATGCGTCCTCCAGCCGGGCCAGTGCCTCGGCGACGACCTCGTCGGCCCCGCGTCCTGCGGTGTCCACCCGGTGGGTGGCCAGCGACTCGTAGGTCGGGCGGCGAGCCTCCATGGTCTTGATCCAGCTCTGGCGCGGGTTGACCGACAGCAGCGGCCGACTCTTGTCGAAGCCGATCCGCCTGGCGGCGTCAGCGATGCCCACGTCGAGGAAGAGCACCGTGTGCCCGGCCAGTGCCCGGGTGACGTCAGGGATCATCGGTGCCCCGCCGCCGAGCGCGAGCACGATGCCGTCCTCCCCCAGCGAGTCGAGCACCGCGTCTCGCTCCGCTGCGCGGAAGTAGTCCTCGCCCGACTCGACGAAGAGGTCGGAGATGCTGCGCCCCTCCCGCTCCTCGACGAGGGTGTCGGTGTCGACGAGGCGTCGGTCCAGGCGCTCGGCCAGCCCTCGGGCGATCGTCGACTTGCCGACCCCGGGAGGACCGATCACGACGACGAAGGGAGCCCCGCTCACGCCTCCCACGTCCGCATCAGCTCGGGGATCGACTCGAGGTAGGACCGGTGGTTGCGGGCGGTCTCAGCGACCGAGTCCCCGCCGAACTTCTCCACGCAGGCCTCGGCCAGCACGAGGGCGACCATCGCCTGCGCGACGACCCCGGCAGCCGGGACCGCGCACACGTCGGACCGCTGGTGGATGGCCGTCGCCGGGTCGGTGCCGGCCACGTCGATGGTCTCCAGGGCGCGGGGGACGGTGCTGATCGGCTTCATCGCCGCGCGCACGCGCAGCACGTCACCGGTGCTCATGCCGCCCTCGGTCCCACCGGCACGGCCGGTGCGGCGGTGGATGACGCCCTCTGCGTCACGCTCCATCTCGTCGTGGGCCGCGGACCCGCGGCGGCGTGCGGTGGTGAAGCCGTCGCCGACCTCGACCCCCTTGATCGCCTGGATGCCCATGAGCGCGCCGGCCAGACGCGCATCGAGCCGCCGGTCCCAGTGGACGTGGCTGCCCAGCCCCGGCGGCAGGTCATAGGCCAGCACCTCGACGACGCCGCCGAGGGTGTCGCCGTCCTTCTTCGCCGCCTCGATCTCGGCGACCATCGCGTCGGTGCCTTCGCGGGTCATCGCCCGCACGGGGTTGGCATCGAGCCCGTCGACATCGTCGGGTGTGGGCAGCGGCCCGTCGGCGGGCGCCTCACCCTCACCGATGGCGACGGTGTGCGCGACGAGGCGGATGCCGTAGGCCTGCTCGAGGAAACGCTCGGCGATCTCGCCGAGGGCGACGCGCGCCGCGGTCTCGCGCGCGGAGGCGCGCTCGAGGATCGGGCGGGCCTCGTCGAAGCCGTACTTCTGCATGCCCACGAGGTCGGCGTGCCCCGGACGCGGGCGGGTCAGCGGACGGTTGCGGGCGATCTCCTTGTCAGCACCGATGTCGTCGGCGGCGGCCAGGGCATCGCTCTCGACCGGGTCGGCACCCATGACCGTCTCCCACTTGGGCCACTCGGTGTTGCCGATCATGACGGCCAGCGGCGAGCCGAGGGTGCTCCCGTGCCGGACACCGCCGAGGAAGGTCACCTGGTCCTGCTCGAACTTCATCCGGGCGCCACGGCCGTACCCGAGGCGGCGCCGGGCGAGGGCAGCAGCCACGTCCGAGGTCCTCACCTCGACCCCGGCGGGCAGCCCTTCGAGGGTCGCCACGAGGGCTTGGCCGTGCGACTCACCAGCGGTCAACCAACGCAACATGGGCGCAATCCTCGCACTTCGATCGTGGGGCCCCGTCAGGCGTCCGGGGTGTGGCCGAGCGCTGCGCGCCCTGCCGACTGCATCGCCTCGACCGGCGCGGGCGTCCCGGTGAACAGCTCGAACTGCCGCGCGGCCTGGTGGACGAGCATCTCGAGCCCGGAGACGATCGTCGCGCCGTGCTCGCGCGCAGCCCTCGCCAGCGGAGTCGGCCAGTCCGCATAGACGACATCGAGGAGGGTCACGCCGTCGAGCGCTCCGATCAGGTGCCCGGCAGCCGCTGCATTGGCCGGTCCTCCCGGCACGGTGGAGACGATCGCCGCGTCGCCCGTGAGGGACCAGTCGGCCAGGGGCACGATCCGCAGGTCGACGTCAGCGACATCGCGCAGCTCTTCGGCTCGCTCCGGCGAGCGAGCCGCCACCGTGATGCGGGTGGCCCCGAGCGCCACCAGGCCGAGCAGGGTGGAGCGTGCCGTGGCTCCCGACCCGACGATCGTCGCCGACGTGATGTCCGTGGCGCCCGCATCAGCCAGCGCACGAGTCACGCCGTGCACGTCGGTGTTGTCCCCACGCCAGCCAGCATCCGTGCGCACGAGCGTGTTGATCGCCCCCGCTCGGTGCGCGAGGTCGCTCACCTCGTCGGCCACGTCGAAGGCCGAGACCTTGAGCGGCATCGTCAGGCTGAGCCCGCGCCACGTCCCGTCCAGCCCCGTGACGAAGGGGGCCAGTCCCCCGTCGTCGACCTCATGGGCGGTGTAGTCCCAGTCCGAGAGACCTGCTGCCGCGTAGCCGGCGCGGTGGAGCGTCGGAGACAGCGAGTGGGCGATCGGGGAGCCGAGGACACCGGCACGCGAGACCACGACGTCAGTTCTCGCAGCTACCGGTGTTGCGGCAGAACTCGTCGACATTGCGCTGGTGCTCGGACTCGTCGGCGGTGAACCTCGTCTCGCCCGTGTCCGGGTCGACGGTGACGAAGAAGAGCCAGTCGCCGTCGTCGGGACTGCCCGCAGCCTCGATGGCCTTGGCGCCGGGATTGTTGATCGGACCGGGAGGCAGGCCCTTGTTCTTGTAGGTGTTGTACGGGTTCTCGGTGTCGCGTTCCTTGTCAGAGGTCGTGATCGTCCCCCGCTTCTGCAGCATGTAGTGGATGGTCGAGTCCATCTGGAGCATCCCGACGGTGGGGCCGGTGACGTCCTCGAGCCGGTTCTCGATCACGCGAGCGACCTTTCCGCGGTCAGCCGCCCCGGACTCGCCCTCGATGATGGAGGACACGATGAGCGTGCGCTCCCAGTCCTCCTTGGCGACACCTGCCTCGGTGAGGTGATCAGTCGTCAGGGCGATCATGGTGTTCAGCTGGGCCACGGCGCTGGTGCCCTTGTCGAACTCGTAGGTCGATGGGAAGAGCCAGCCCTCGACATTGCCGCCGGCCTGCTCGGGCAGCTCGAGCTCGGCGGACTTCTCTGCCTTCTCGTACTCCGCGACGGGGGTGTCGGTGCCCTCGGAGAGCCTGGTGTAGATCTGCGAGCGCCACAGCCCCTCGGGGATCGTGATGCCCTTGGCCACCCGGTTGGCCGGGTCGAGGAGGCGGTCGAAGGCGTCGGAGGCCCTCATCTCCTTGAGCATGGCGTAGGTGCCCGGCTGGATCGAGGAGGCTTTGTCCGGCTGCGCGGTCGCGACCTGGGTGAAGCTGCTCGTCGACTTCACGACGCCAGCCTCCACGAGGGTCTCGCCGATCTCGGAGCCGGCCATCCCGGACGTGACCGAGACCTCGACCGTGCCGTGGCCCGGCCCCTCGAAGTCCTTCGCCTCGGAGGAGCCCGGCAGGAGGGAGCGAAGGGAGCCGAAGGCGAAGAAGACCGCGACCAGCACGACGACCCCGGCCAGGAGCATCGCCAGACAGCCGACCCCGCCACGCCGAGACGTCCGCGTCTCCTTGGCCCGTCGATGACGACGGCTGTGCCGTGCGTCCGCAGGCTCCTCGTCGAAGATGTCCTCGTGCAGCTCGCTCATGCGTCCTTGCCCTTCAGCGGTGTGCGTCGGCGCGGCCGACCGACCCGTTCCCCGGGGGGTCTACCGGTTGCGCGCTCCGTGTCCAGCGCAGTCTGCAGGATGAGGACGGCAGCTGCCTGATCAACGACCTGCCGATGACGTCGCCCATCCAGTCCGCTCTCCCGGAGTCCCCGATGAGCATCGACCGTGGTGAGCCTCTCGTCCACGAGCCGGATCGGCGTGTTGCCGATCGGTGCCTCGGCGAGGACCGCCCGCAGGCGCTTGGCCCACGATCTCGCCTTGTCCGCGGCCGGCCCCTCGCTCCCGTCGAGGGAGCGGGGCAGGCCGATCACGAACTCCACAGCGCCCAGATCCGTGGCGATCTGCACGACCCGATCGACATCAGTGTCGTGCTCAAGGTCACGGGGCACCGTCTCGACCGGTGTCGCGAGGAGGCCCGAGGGGTCACTCGAGGCGACCCCGACCCGGGCGTCGCCCACGTCGACACCGACCCGCACCCCACGACGCATGGCGTCCGCTGTCTCAGGCACCGAGCTCCCGCTCGATCGCCGACAGGGCGTCCTCGACCTTGGTGACGTCCTGGCCACCACCCTGTGCGAGGTCGTCCTTGCCGCCACCGCCGCCGCCGAGGACCTGGGCCGCGACCCGCACGAGCGCGCCGGCCTTGACCCCCTTCGTCCTCGCGGACTCGTTGGTGGCGACGACGATCACCGGCTTGCCGGGGCCGTCGCCGGTGAGGGCGACGACGCTCGGCCGCTCCTCGCCCAGGCGGGCACGCGTGTCGGTGACCATCTGGCGCAGGTCGTCGGGTGAGCCGCCCGCGATGTGCTGACCGATGAAGGTCACGCCTGCGACCTCGCGGGTCTGGTCGGTGAGCGATCCGGCCGAGGCCGCGACCTGCTCCCGGCGCACCGTGTCCAGTTCCTTCTCCACCTGGCGCAGGCGGGCCACGAGCTCGCCCACCCGCTCGGGCAGATCGACGGACGGAGCCTTGACGATGGCCGACAGCTCAGCGACCAGCGCGCGCTCGGTCGCCAGGTGCGCCAGCGCGTTCATCCCGACGAAGGCCTCGAGGCGGCGCACGCCGGAGCCGACCGAGGACTCACCGGTGAGGGTGAGTGCTCCGATCTGGCTGGAGTGACGCACGTGGGTACCACCGCAGAGCTCGCGCGACCACTCGCCGCCGATCTCGACGACCCGGACCTGCTCGCCGTAGGTCTCGCCGAAGAGCGCGAGCGCACCGCGGTCACGGGCCTCGGGCAGGGTCATCCAGTCCGCCGAGACCGACAGGTCGTCACGGACGGCGAGGTTGGCCACGTGCTCGATCTCCGCGCGCGTGTCGGCGGACAGTCCTTGGTTCCACGCGAAGTCGAGGCGCAGGTAGCCGGGCTTGTTGTAGGAGCCGGACTGCAGCGCGGACGGGCCGAGCACCTGCCGCAGGGCAGCGTGGACGACGTGGGTGCCGGAGTGCGCCTGGCAGGCGTCGATGCGCCACTGCGGGTCGACCTCGGCGGACGCGTCCGTCCCGACGCGGACGGGCCCGTCAGCCACCTCGACGGTGTGGACGACGAGTCCCTTGACCGGGCGCTGCACATCGCGCACCAGCAGTCGGGCCCCGTCGACGACGATGACGCCGGAGTCGGCGACCTGACCACCGGACTCGGCGTAGAAGCTGGTGCGGTCGAGCACGACCTCGCCGGTCTGCCCGGGCTCGAGCTCCTCGACCCGGGCGCCGTCACGCACCAGACCGACGACCGACCCCGTGGTCGTCAGCTCGTCATAGGCGCGCCAGTCGGTGGCACCGAGCGAGCGCAGGTCCTTCCAGACCTCGGTGTTGGCTTGCCCGCCCTTCTTGGCCTTGGCATCGGCCTTGGCCCGCTGACGCTGCTCGTCCATGAGGCGCACGAAGCCGTCGCGGTCGACCTTCAGACCCTGCTCCGCCGCCATCTCCAGAGTGAGGTCGATCGGGAAGCCGTAGGTGTCGTGCAGCGCGAAGGCCTGGGCCCCCGCGAGGGTGTCGCCACCGCCCTGCTTGGTCTTGCTCACCGCGGTGTCGAGGATCGTCGTCCCCGACGCCAGCGTGCGGCGGAAGGCCTGCTCCTCGGCATAGGCGATCTGCGCGATCCGGTCGAAGCCGGTGCGCAGCTCCGGGTAGGACGCACTCATCCGCTCCATCGACACCGGCATGAGGTGCGGCAGGGCCGGCTCGTCGTACCCGAGCAGACGCATCGCGCGCACCGCGCGTCGCAGCATCCGGCGCAGGACGTAGCCGCGGCCCTCGTTGCCCGGGGTGACGCCGTCACCGATGAGCATCAGGGAGGAGCGGATGTGGTCCGCAACGACACGCAGGTGCACGTCATCGGGGTGGGAGTCACCGGCGGTCTGCCCGGACGACGCGCCGTAGTTGCGCCCGGTCATCTCCGCGGCCTTCTCCAGGACCGGGTAGACCTCGTCGATCTCGTACATGTTGTCGACGCCCTGCAGGATGCTGGCCATGCGCTCCAGACCCATGCCGGTGTCCACGCTCTGCGCGGGCAGCGGCCCGGCGATGTCGAAGTCGGTCTTGGACCGCACCTGCGACAGCTCGTACTGCATGAAGACGAGGTTCCAGATCTCCATGAACCGGTCCTCGTCGACCGCGGGCCCCCCGTCGACGCCGTACTCCTCACCGCGGTCGTAGAAGATCTCGCTGCAGGGGCCACCGGGTCCGGGAACGCCCATGTGCCAGTAGTTGTCGGCCTTGCCTCGACGCACGATGCGCTCGGCCGGGATCGAGGTGATCTCCAACCACAGCTGCTCGGCCTCGTCGTCGTCCTCGTAGACCGTGGCCCACAGACGCTCGGGGTCCAGTCCGTAGCCTCCCTCGGGCTGGGGGGTGGTGAGCAGCTGCCAGGCGAAGGTGATCGCCTCGCGCTTGAAGTAGTCGCCGAAGGAGAAGTTGCCGTTCATCTGGAAGAAGGTGCCGTGGCGCGAGGTCTTGCCGACCTCGTCGATGTCACCCGTGCGCACGCACTTCTGCACGCTCGTGGCGCGGTCGAAGGGGGCCGTCTCCTGTCCGGAGAAGTAGGGCTTGAAGGGGACCATGCCGGCGTTGACGAAGAGGAGTGTGGGGTCCTCGTGGATCAGCGGGGCCGACGGGACGACCGTGTGTCCCTTGGCCTGGAAGAAGGTGAGCCAGCGGCGCCGGATCTCGGCAGTTTCCATGGGTGTCTCGTGTCCAATCAGTGCTCGCGCAAGAGCACGGTGCGGGGATGTCTCGGGCAGGAGCGAAGGGGGCGACCGGCGCGTCAGGCGCGGGCCGACCCCGAGATAGCTCGCCGCGCGGTGGTCCGGCGCGGCCGTCCGAGAGGCACGGTCATGACCCCACCTTACCCACCGGTCCGCTGGCGACGTCGGCACAGCGCGGTGTCGATGCCCTCGATCGAGGTACCCGGTGCGGGCGCGAGCCCCCTCCAGAGCGGCGCTGTCAGCCCTTGCCGCGCAACCGCCCCCGCAGCCAGGACCAGCGCTCCTGGAGCCGCGCCTCGAAGCCCCGGTCCGTCGGACGGTAGTACGAGCGGCCGGCCAGCTCGGCGTGCAGGTCGTCCGGGAGGTACTGCTGCGCGGCCACACCATCGGGCTGGTCATGGGCATAGACATAGCCCTCGACCTTGGCTCCCCCACTCGCAGCGGCAGCACGGTCGGAGGCCTGGGTGTACCCGCTGCCCCGCAGGTGCGGCGGCACGGCCTGCACCTTGCCCGCGCGCACATCGGCCACGGCCTCGTTGATGCCGGTGTAGGCCGCGTTGGACTTGGGCGCGAGCGTGTTGTGCACCACGGCCTGGGCGAGGATGATCCGCGCCTCCGGCATGCCGATCTGCGCGACCGCGTGCATCGCCGCGACCGCAGTCTGCAGCGCCGTCGGATCGCCCAGGCCGACGTCCTCGGACGCCGAGATGACGATGCGGCGGGCGATGAAGCGAGGGTCCTCCCCCGCCTCGAGCTGTCGCGCCAGGTAGTGCAGCGCCGCGTCGACATCGGAGCCACGCATCGACTTGATGAAGGCCGAGGCCACGTCGTAGTGCTGGTCGCCGGTGCGGTCGTAACGCACCGCCGCCCGTGCCACCGCCTGCTCGACGTGGGCCAGCGTGAGCGGCACCCCGGCCTTCGGGATCTCACGACCGAAGGGGTGGTCGTCGTCGGCGACCCCCGCGGACGCCTCGAGCGAGGTCAGGGCACGCCGCGCGTCACCCCCGGCGATGTCGACCAGGTGCTCGCGCGCCTCGCTCGCGAGGTCGTAGCCCCCGGCGAGACCGCGGTCATCGGTCAGCGCCGAGTCGATGACCTGCCCGACCTCCTCACGCGTGAGGGACTCGAGCGTGACGAGGATCGAGCGGGAGAGCAGTGGCGAGATGACCGCGAAGGAGGGGTTCTCGGTCGTCGCGGCGACGAGCACGACCTCACGATTTTCGACGCCGGGCAGCAAGGCGTCCTGCTGGGCCTTGCTGAAGCGATGGATCTCGTCGAGGAAGAGCACTGTCTGGCGCCCGTACATCGAGCGGCTCGTCGCGGCCCGCTCCAGGACGGCACGCACGTCCTTGACCCCGGCCGTCACCGCCGACAGCTGCACGAACTCGCGCTCGGCCGCCGTCGCCACGAGATGCGCCAGCGTCGTCTTGCCCGTGCCGGGCGGGCCCCAGAGGATCGCTGACATCGGACCGGCCACGGCGTTGACGCTGCCCTCGACGAGCCGACGCAGCGGCGATCCGGGACGCAGCACCTCGCGCTGGCCGCGGACCTCGTCGAGGCTGCGCGGACGCATCCGCACCGCGAGGGGTGCATTGAGGTCCGCCCCAGCGTGTGGTGCGTCACTGGCAGCGGAGGCGAAGAGGTCGTTCGAATCCACAAGTGGCACGCTATCCCGGTGAGCAGACACCGCGCTTCCAGGACGTCGCTGCTGCACCGTCTCGGCACCCGCACGGGGCGCCACCCCAAGGCCGTCGTCGCCACCTGGATCGCCCTCGTCGTCGCCTTCTTCACGCTCGCCCTCGGCGGGGTCACCGGCACCGGGCTCTTCGACCAGCTGCACAGCGGCGACATGACCACCCCCGGCGAGGCCCAGGACGCCCGCGAGCTCATCAGCGACGCCGGAGGCGGGGACCTCGACTCCGACACCCTGATGGTCTCGGGGTCACCCGCCACGGACCCCTTCGTCCGCAAGGGCGTGGCCGAGGCCGTCGAGCGGATCCACGAGATGGACGGCGTCGAGAGCGTCGTCAACCCGCTCGTGCTCAAGGACGGCGTCAAGGACCCCAAGGGGGCCCCGCTCGTCCTCGACCAGCCCGGGGATCGCCGCTACGGGTTCCTCACCGTCGTCGAGTACGAGCACGGCCTGGGCGAGGAGGAGCTGCAGCAGGTGCGCCGCGACGTGGACGTCCAGTTCGCCCAGATCGTCACGGCATCCCAGGCGACAGACAGCCAGCGCGGCAGCCTCAAGCGGCTCATCGACGAGGTCGTCGACCAGGTCGCGGGTGACATGAAGGTCGGTGAGGGCCTCGCGCTGCCGATCTCCTTCGCCGTCATGGTCCTCGTCTTCGGAGGATTCCTCGCGGCAGGGATCCCCATCATCGGTGCCATCGCCTCCATCGGCGGCGCGCTGGCGTCGCTCTGGGGTTTCTCCCACGTGCTCGACCTCGACGCGACCGTCGTCAACATCGTCAGCGTGCTCGGGCTGGGTCTGTGCATCGACTACGGACTGCTCGTCGTCTCCCGGTTCCGTGAGGAGATGCGTGACCTGCTCGACGGAGCCCCGCTGGGCGAGGACTCGCGTGAGCTCGTCATCGAGGCCACGGGCCGCACCGTTGACCGCGCGGGACGTACCGTCGTCTTCTCCGCGGTGACGGTGGCGATCGCCCTGTCCGGTCTGCTCTTCTTCCCGTCTGTCTTCATGCGTGCCGCAGGCGCTGCCGGGGTGTCTGTCGTCATCCTGTGCCTCGTGGTCGCCACCACCTTGATCCCGGCGCTGTGCGCGCTCTCCGCCCGGCGCCTCCTGCGGGGCAGGACCGAGCGCACCCCGGACACCGGCGTCTTCGCCACGCTCGCCGCGACGGTCCAGAAGGCCCCCTGGGTCGTCATGGCCCTCGTCCTCGCGGCCCTCGTGGTCATGGCGCTGCCGGCCACCCGGATGCACGTCACCTCGTCAGGGGTGGAGCTGCTGCCGACCAGCAGCGAGCAACGCCAGTTCTTCGAGGACCTGGCCGACGACTATCCCCTGCTCGCCGCCCCGGACGTCCGGGTCGTCACCACCGCGGACGCGACGGAGGTGCGTGCCTGGACCACGGAGGCCACGACGCTTCCCGGCGTCGAGTCCGCCGAGGTCACCACCGTCGGCACGCTCGACGGCGAGAGCGTCCGCAGCGTCGACCTGCGGACCTCCGACGGTCCGCTCGGCAACGAGACCAGAGGCCTCGTGACGCAGCTGCGGGCGCAGGGGCCCCCCTTCGACGCCAAGGTCGGTGGTCAGGCGGCGGACCTCGCGGACTTCACCGGGTCCATCGCCGACAACGCGCCGCTGGCCATCGGCACCGTCATCCTCGCCACCTTCATCCTGCTCTTCCTCATGACCGGGTCGGTCGTCGTCCCGATCAAGGCACTGCTGATGAATGTCGTGTCCCTCGGCGCCTCGCTCGGGGTCCTCGTCTGGGTCTTCCAGGACGGCCATCTCGAGAGCCTGCTCGGGTACTCCTCCGTCGGCGCCGTCGAGGTGTCCATCCCCGTCCTCGTACTCGCCTTCGGCTTCGGCCTGTCGATGGACTACGAGGTCTTCCTGCTCTCACGGATCGTCGAGCTGCACGAGCGGGGCCACTCGACCAATGACGCGGTGCGCCTGGGGCTGCAGCGCTCCGGCAAGATCATCACGAGCGCAGCGCTGCTGATGATCATCGTCTTCAGCGGCTTCGTCCTGGCCAAGGTGCTCGCGGTCAAGGAGACGGGTGTCGCGCTCGTCCTGGCCATCGCGATCGACGCGACCCTCGTGCGGATGCTGCTCGTCCCGGCCACCATGTCGGTCCTCGGCGAGTGGAACTGGTGGGCGCCACGATGGATGAAGCACCTGCACACCCGCTTCGGGATCACCGAATGAGCATCGAGCAGGTCCCGATGAGCGAGCTGCTGGCCTGGAGCGGCGAGGACCCGGTCGTGCGGGCCGAGGCCGCCCCCACCACGGACCTGCCGGCCATCGGGCTGCGGCACGGCGACCGCCGAGCGTTCGCCTTCCTGCGCCCGACGCTCATCCACGGCATCTCGGTCATGTTTCGGGGTGAGGACACCCTCCTCCACGAACTCGTGGGGTCCTCCCCCTTCGGCCCGTGGGTGGACCACGCCCGGGCGAAGGGAGCCGACCGCGTCACGCTGCCCCGCTCCGTCGAGGATCTGGCCGGGCTCCTGCCACAGGTCCGGGGCCGCTGGGAGTTCATGTCCACGACCGAGGTGCCTGCGGTGGCTGCCCCGGAGGGGCTGGTCGAGCTCGACGAGTCCCGGCAGGCCGAGATCCAAGCCCTCCTGGACGAGCACAACCCGGGGACCGACGGCTCTCCCTTCGGCCGACCCGGTCAGCGCTGGGTCGGCGTCCGCGACCGCTCCGGTGCGCTCCTGACGGTCGGGTGCTGCGAGCTCGAGGCCTCGGGCGCTCCCGTCCTGTCCGGCATCACGGTGGTGCCGCGGGCGCGTGGTCTGGCGCTGGGCCGCGGCACAACCGCCGAGCTGACCCGGCAGGCCGTCGCCGACCACGGCTGGTGCACCTTGGGTCTCTACTCCCACAACGACCGGGCCCGCGAGGTCTACCGTTCAGTGGGATATGTCGTCCATGCGCAGTGGAGCAGCGGAAGGTTGGGCTGATGGTCGGTCGCCTCCAGGAGTACCTGCGTCCGTTGGTCCGGTGGAACCCCGGTCCCGCCCGCCGCTGGATCGCCCTGCGCGCTGCCGCTGCCGTCGCCCTGCCCCTCGTGGGGTTCACGCTGGCCGGCCACGGGCAGCAGGGTTTCCTGGCTGGCCTGGGTGTCTTCGCCGTGCTCTACGGTGCGGCGGCTCCCGTGCGGCGCCGCTTCGTCGTCACCCCGCTCGCCGGGGTCGGCTTGCTGGCATCGATGACACTGGGCATCGCCCTCGCGGGTCACCCCTTCCTCGCGGTCCTGGGCATGGGGCTGGCCGCGACCCTCGCTGCCGTGCTCTCCTATGCCCTGCAGATCGGACCTCCCGGAGCCTTCTTCTTCGCCCTCGTCTCGGGTATCGCCAACATCGCAGCCAGCCACGGCGCCGACCCGCTGACGATCCTCGGCTTCGCCGCCGTCGGCGTCCTGTCGGCCGTGCTCGTCGGCACCTCCGACGTCTGGTTCGGTGCGCACGGCATCGAGGACGCTGCCGTCGGGCACGCCGAGGACGTCGTCGAGCAGTACCTGTCCGAGACCGACAGGGGCGCGGTGCCCGCAGCCCGGCGCGCAGCCGCGCAGGCCCTCAACACTGCCTGGGCCGCGGTCACGGACGGCGGCTCGGACCGCTTCGACGGTCGTCTCCAGCGGGTCCACAGCCGCTACGCCAGCGCCGTCTCACGCGCCATCGGCGGCCCCGACGAGGACATCACCGCTGAGCTCGCCCTCCACGAGGCGGCCCGGGTTCGTCAGGTCTCCCTGGGTCGCCCTCGCGCCGGCTGGTCCCTGCGCCAGGCCCTGCGCTGGCCGAGCGAGGACCTGCTCGTCGGCGTCCGGGTCGCGGCCGCCGCGGTCATCGCCGGATCGGTGGCCCTGCTGCTCGACAACGCCCATGCCTACTGGGCGGCGGCCTTCGCAGTCCTCATCGTCCATGTCGGGGGCACCCGCAGCTCGCAGCTGCACCGAGCCTTCCAGCGGACCGTCGGCACCGCGCTCGGCCTGCTCGCCTTCACCCTGCTGCTGCGCCTCGACCTCTCCCACTGGTGGACCGTCGCGGTGGTCGTCGGGCTGCAGTTCGTCGTCGAGATGCTCATCACCCGCAACTACGCGCTCGCCGTCGTCTTCCTCACGCCTTTGGCCCTCGTCATCTCCGAGGCCGTGACCGGCATGGACACGACGATGATCCTGCTGGACCGCGGCATCGACACCGTCATCGGCGTCGGCTCGGCGGTGCTCGTGCTCATCGTCTCCAGTCGGCTGGGCCGGCCCGAGCTGTTGCTGCGAGCCCACGCGCGCCGGGTCGTCCTCGCCCTCGACGACGTCCTGACCGACCTCGCCGAGCGTCGCACCCGCACCGACGCGGGGATGGCGGCTCACCTCGAGCACTGCCGACAGCTGTACGTCGAGCTCCTCGCCTCCGACCAGGTGGCCCGTCGTGCCCTCGCCGATGCGCCGGAGGCCGTGGGCCCCTATCGGCACATGGAGGAGCTGCTCGCATCGATCGGTTATCTCGTCCTCGGCGCGACGTGGAACCCCCGGGTGCGCGGCCAGAGCGAGCTGATGGGGCAGGCCCGCGAGGCACTCGCGGACCTCACCCAGCATCCCGTCACCCGGCGACGTCCTGCAGAGGCCATCACCGACGACCTGCGGCGCGTCCGCGCGATCCTCACCGAGGCCTGAGGCGATGGCCCGCACGAGCGCGGGGCTGCTCCCCTTCGTCCGAGGCGAAGGGGGAACATCCCGGGTCTTCCTCGGTCACATGGGAGGGCCGTTGTGGACCCGCCGCCCACGCGGCTGGACCGTGATCAAGGGCGAGGTTGACCCCGGCGAGGACCTCCTCGCCGCTGCCGAGCGGGAGTTTGCCGAGGAGACGGGCGCGCCGCCGCCGCTCGGCCCACGGATCCCTCTGGGAGAGATCCGTCAGTCCGGAGGCAAGGTCGTGCACGCCTGGGCGGTCCGCGTGAGTGACACCGACAGCGTGCGCCTCGTGCGCAGCGGCACCTTCGAGATGGAGTGGCCGCCCCGGTCCGGGCTGCGGCAGTCCTTCCCCGAGCTGGACCGGGCTCAGTGGCACGACCTCAAGGCGGCCCGTGACCTCGTCGTGGCCGCCCAAGCAGCCTTCCTCGACCGCCTCCCCACACGTCCTTAAGGTCGTGCGGTGACAGGGGCCAGGCCGGGCACGAGTGGGGTCAGGACCT
>JAKDKQ010000260.1 GCA_030453295.1 Janibacter sp. | reverse complement strand
CCGTGCTGGGGCTGGGTCGTCGTGGCGCCGTCGGCGTAGGAGTCCTCGGACTCGATCACACCGTCACGGAAACCATCCCGGTTGCCGTCGCCGAAGTCTGCGTCGTTGCGCTGACCGTCATTGCGCAGCCCGTCGTTGCGCACAGCCTCGTCGTCCCGCATGCCGCCGCGCTGATCGCCAGCGAGCGCACCCGCACCTACGGCCGCACCACCGGCGCCAGCCGCAGCAGCCGCACCACCACCATGGTGTGCAGAGCGCTCTTCGTGGCCCAGACCGCGGTCGGAGCCCAGGTCGCGATCCGAACCCAGTCCGTCCTCAGCCTGCAGCCCGTCACCATGCCGCGCGCCCTGGTCAGCGCCCAGCCCGGCGTCATGGCGGAGCGCGGAGTCGTCCCGGACGGGGTCGTTCAGGGGCTCGCCCCGGTCAGCAGCGTGCACACCCCCGCCTGCGGGAGCACCGCCGGCGCCGACCGCCGCCGCACCAGCGGCCGCCCCGCCACCGTGCTGGTCGGTGCCGCGGCGGTCACTGTCGACGCGGCGGCCACCGTCGTCGAGCCGGTCATCGCCGTCGAGCCGGTCACCGTCGTCGAGCCGATTGCCGTGGTCGTCGGTCCGTACGTCGGGGTCCTTGGCGTCGGCCTCGCGGAGCTTGTCGTCGTAGGCCTGCTGGTCCTGCGCGGCGACCTCGGACTTGGCGTGGGCCTCCTGCTGCAGACGCTCGGCCTCGACCCGACGCTGCTCGGCCTCCGCCGCCTGGCGGTCAGCCTCGGCAGACTGTCGCTGTGCGTCAGCCTGAGCAGCGCGCGCGTCCGCGTCGGTGGCCGCAGCAGCCGCCTGGCTCTCCCTGGTCGTGCGCTCGCGCTCGGCAGCCTCGTGACGGAGCTGCTCGGCCTCGGCCCGCTCGCGCTCGATCCGCTTGGCCTTGGAACCTCGCGCGAGCGCCGCGATGATCCCGATGATGATGAGCACCAGCACGATGCCGATGATGATCCAGATCCACGTGTCCATAATCCCCTCCTCGGGGTGGGCATGCGGTCGCGGTCACGACCGCTCTGCAACCCAACCTACGGATTACCCGGCGATGCGCCACCCGAAACGGCGCGCACGTCGAGGGAAGGTCGTCACCTCGGGCGCATGGGGACACCCCGCGTACCTGGAAGAGCTCGCCTACCCTTGCTGCATTCCTGCCCTGGGGGAGTTCGGTGAGGTACCACCACGCGGGGTGCCGATCGCAGAGTCTACGTGCTCGTCGCCCGGTTGGCGAAAGCGTCCCCCATGAGTTCACCGCCTCGGAGAGCAAAGGCGTCAGGACCCCCCTTCCCCTCGCCCGTCGCGCCCACGGCCCGCCGGACCGAACCGAGCACTGCGAGTGCGACGAAACCGCACACGAGCTTGTCAGCGACCGAGTGGAAGAGGTTGGCCTCGAGCACGGCGAGGACCACCGGCACCCCCAGCGACTCGAGATTTCGCGTCAGGGAGTCGCTGGCGTGACCGGTGCCCCCGCCGAAGAGGGTGATGAGGATCGGCACCGCGACGACGCTGCAGGCGACGGCAGCAACGATGTTGAGCAGGAAGAACCGCGGGAGGCTTCGGCCCATGCCCCAGCGGTGGATCCCCCAACCCCACACAAGCGCTCCGACGGCGTTGACGAGGCCGAAGGGGATGTAGGCGGGCCCCCAGAAGGCAGCACCCGCGAGGTTGGTCGCCAGGCCAATGGTGACGCCGAGCCGGGGGCTGAGCGCCATCGCGACGACGGCCGTCCCGAGCATGTCGAGGTAGAGGGGCAGGCCGAGGCCACGCACGAGGAGCTGGCCCAGCAGGTTGACCCCCAGGCAGACGGCCAGGAGCGCGACGACCTTCGTACCGGAGGGACGACCGGCAGGTGCCTGCACCTCGTCGTGCGACGGCTCGGCCCCGGGGATCTCGGCGTCAGTCGCTGTAGAGACCACCTCCGTGGGGACACTGGTGGAGCGCTCCGTCCTCCTCCGGGCGTCCAGGCAACGGCGCACCCACTGGTCGGCCGACGCTGGGCTCTCCCCCAGCGCTGCGACGATCTCGCCCACGAGCTCCGCGTTGAGACGGGTGCGACCGGTCCCGAAGGCGTCGTACACGGTCGTTCGCGCCGGACGGCAGGCCTCGGGCGCCTGGCCCTCGGCGGCCCGACGCCGGGCGATCCGTCGCACGATCTCCGCGTAGGAGACCGCCCCAGCCTCCATCCGCAACTGCTGCAGGTCCACGGCGATGCGGTCGAACGAGTCCCCCTCAGCACCTTGATCACCCACCAACCCTCCAGGGCCCTCGTCGTTCGCCGCCACGGATCTCTCCCCATCATGATTCCCCCGTCGCCAGAGTAGCGGCGACCCCGCGCGACACCCCCGCACGGCCGTTCGGGATTGTTCGAGAACGGGCCCGGTCCTTCCACCACGCCCCCGGCCGGCCTAGCGTCCAGCATGACTAATGGCCCGGAGACCAAGGATGAGCTGATGCCCTCGATCAACCCGACGTGGCGCGCCGTTGCGGCACTCGCAGCGGTGCTCCCCATGGCCTCATGCGCAGCCTTGGGATCGTCACCCTCCACAACGGACCCGACAACGACCGTGACGGTCGCCGCCAGCGACGGCACCACCACGCCAGCGTCCGGGGATCCGATGTCCGCGAGCACTGGATCACGGTCCTGCGCCGACGTCACCGCTGACGAGGCGGTCACCACGGTCCTGGCCGATCTGCCGCGCCCCTGGCCCGAGGCGGCATGGTCGGGCACGCCCACCGACGCGCAGAGCTTCGACCCGTGCGCGGACCTGTCCGCCATCGGTGTCGTCATCGAGCGGCCGACCGGCTCCTCACCCAAGCACCTGCTCCTCTTCCACCACGGCGAGTACGTCGGGACCGCCACCAACAAGACGGTGGCCCAGCTCAGCGACGTGACCCGGGTCAGCGACAGCGAGATCACTGCCCGCCTCGGCACCGGGTCCGGAGCAGGTGCTCCGATCCCCGCGCCGACGACCATCCGTTGGGACGATGTCAAGGACGCAGTCGTCGTCTCGACCACCAGTTCTCCGTCGCCCTCTCCGTCGTCCGCAGGGGGGACGACGGAGAGGGCTGGGGCTTCCTGCGCGGGCAGCACGGCCCCGTCCGGCGTGGACCCGAGGGTGTGCAGCAGGCAGCCGACTGGTGCCACGCCCCTCTCCGTCAACGCCTCCACAGGGTTTGCAGAATTCGGCTCGCCGTCGTCCAACATCATGTGCGAGCTGGCCAGCGACTACGTGGAGTGCGTGATGAGCTCCCCCGCCACTCGCGTCACCCTCGACGCGACCGGCCCCGCTCGACGCAGCCCCGGAAGCCACCCGGTGACGACCTTCGACCGATCAACGCTGGGCTACGGGGAGGTCGGCACCAGGGGCCAGTTCGCCTGCCTCAGCGAAGAGACGGGGGTCTCGTGCTGGAGCACGACCACCAGCCACGGGATGTTCCTCGCCCGCGAGCGCGTGGCGCTGTGGTGAGGAGTTCTTCCCTTCGCGCCGGGTGGGCCAGCATGCCGTCCGGGCAAGAGAAAAGACCCCGGTCGCGATGACCGGGGCCCTGCTCTGGCGGAGGATAGGGGATTCGAACCCCTGAGAGCTTTCA
>JAKDKQ010000259.1 GCA_030453295.1 Janibacter sp. | reverse complement strand
AGGAGCCCCGCATGACTTCTCCCCGGCCCACCGTCGTCGTCACCGGCCTCGGCGCCACGACCCCGCTCGGCGGCACCGCCGAGGAGACCTGGCAGGCGATCCTCGCCGGACGCTCCGGCGCCGCCACCCTCGACGAGTCGTGGGTCGAGGAGTTCGAGCTGCCCGTCAGCTTCGCCGCACAGCTGACCGTCCCCGCCGCCGAGGTGCTGAAGAAGGTCGAGACCAAGCGTCTGGACCCCTTCGCGCAGTACGCCCTCGTGGCCGCCCGTGAGGCGTGGGCCAACGCCGGCTCCCCCGAGGTCGAGCCCGAGCGGCTCGCCAGCGCGGTCGGCACCGGCATCGGCGGGGTCCAGACCCTGCTCACCGCGTGGGAGGCCTTGCGCACCAAGGGTCCTCGCCGCGTCTACCCGCTGTCGATCCCGATGCTCATGCCCAACTCGGCGGCCGGCACGGTCTCGCTCGAGTTCGGCGCTCGCGCGGGCGCACACACTCTCGTGTCCGCCTGCTCGTCCGGCGCCGAGTCGATCGGCTACGGGGCCCACCTCATCCGTGAGGGCCTGGCCGATGTCGTGATCGCGGGTGGGGCGGAGGCGTCCATCCACCCGTTGCCCATCTCCGGCTTCGCCGCGATGCAGGCGCTCTCGACCCGCAACGACTCCCCGCAGACGGCCTCGCGTCCCTACGACACCGACCGCGACGGCTTCGTCCTCGGCGAGGGTGGCGCGATCCTGATCCTCGAGTCCGAGGAGCACGCCCGGGCGCGCGGTGCCACCATCATCTGCGAGCTCGCCGGATTCGGCGTCAGCGCCGACAGCCACCACATCGCGGCGCCCGAGCCCGAGGGCGCCGGAGCCTCCCGGGCCATGGCCGACGCAGTCCGCGACGCGGGGGCGACGCCGGCCGATCTCTGTCACATCAATGCCCACGCGACCTCCACCCCGGTGGGCGATGTCGCCGAGGTGGCCGCCATCCGCCGTGCCTTCGGCGCCGACGCCGACCACATGGCGGTCAGCGGCACCAAGTCCATGACGGGCCACCTCCTGGGAGCCGCCGGCGCCCTCGAGGCGATCTTTGCCGTGCAGGCAGTGCGAGACCGGGTCGCTCCCCCGACGATCAACATCGACACCCTCGATCCCGCGGTGACCCTGGACGTCGTGCGGGACACGCCCCGCCCCCTCGGCGAGGGCGACCTGCTCGTGCTCGACAACTCCTTCGGATTCGGTGGGCACAACGTGGCCCTGGCCTTCAGGACCTTCGCATGACCCGCCAGCCCAATGCCGCCTCGGCCGCCGTGGGCAAGCGCGTCAAGGTCCCCCGCGAGGAGGACCCGCGCAACCCCAACCACCGCCTCGCCGCCTTCCTCGACGACGGCTCGCTCGAGCTGATCACCGAGGACGACGACTCGGGGATGCTCGCCGCGACCGGCACCGTCGGTGGTCAGCCGGTCGCCGTCTTCGCCTCCGACGCGACGATCATGGGCGGCGCGATGGGCGTCGCCGGCTGCAAGGTCGTCGTCGCCGCCTACGAGCGTGCACTCGCCGACGGGCTGCCGGTCGTGGGCCTGTGGCACTCCGGTGGTGCTCGACTGCCCGAGGGGGTCGTGTCCCTGCACGCCGTGGGCGAGGTCTTCGCGATCATGACCCGGGCCTCGGGCACAATCCCCCAGATCTCGGTCGTCATCGGTGCCGCAGCTGGTGGGGCCGCCTACGGCCCGGCTCTCACCGACATCGTGATCCTGGCCCCGGAGGGGCGGATCTTCGTCACCGGACCCGATGTCGTCCGGTCGGTCACCGGAGAGGACGTCGACGCCCTTCGCCTGGGTGGTCCCGAGCCGCACGGACGTCGCTCCGGCGTCGTGCACGTGCTCGCGGAGTCGATCGACGACGCCTTCGTCCGCGCCGGCACGCTGTGCCGCCTGCTCGGGGACCAGGGCGACTTCGACCTCACGGCCGTCAACGACGTGGACCTCGCCGAGCAGCTGCCGGAGTCGGCCAAGCGCGCCTATGACGTGCACCCGCTCGTGGAGCAGATCCTCGACGGCGGCGAGGTGCAGGAGCTCCACGGCCGATGGGCGCCCAACATCGTCACGACCCTCGGCCGCATGGGTGGACGCACCGTCGGTGTCGTCGCCAACAACCCGATGCGCCTCGGTGGCTGTCTCGACTCCTCCTCAGCGGAGAAGGCCGCCCGCTTCGTGCGGATGTGCGACGCCTTCGGTGTCCCCCTCGTCGTGCTCGTCGACGTCCCCGGCTACCTGCCGGGTGTCGGCCAGGAGTGGGACGGTGTCGTGCGACGCGGCGCCAAGCTGCTGCATGCCTTCGCCGAGGCTGTCGTGCCCCGGGTGACCGTCGTGACCCGCAAGACCTACGGCGGCGCCTACATCGCGATGAACTCGCGCTCGCTGGGTGCGACCAAGGTCTTCGCCTGGCCCGATGCGCACGTCGCCGTCATGGGCTCGGTCGCCGCGATCCGGATCCTGCACCGACGTCGTCTCGCCGAGGTCGAGGAGTCCGAGCTGGCCGAAGTCGAGCAGCAGCTCGCCGACGAGCACGACCGGCTCTCCGGCGGTCTCGAGCGAGCCGTCGAGATCGGCGTGGTCGACGAGATCGTCGAGCCGACCCACACCCGGTCGGCCTTGGCACGGGCGCTGGCCGAGGCTCCCGCCCGACGAGGAGAGCACGGCAACATCCCCCTCTGATACCGCAGCACCCCACAGGCCGGCGTGGCCGAGTGTCTCACTCAGGTCACGCTGGCCTGTTGGTGTGACCCCGGGCACTCGCTTGCCACTAGGTTCGTGCGCATGTCGATCGACAGCGCCACCCATGAACCCCTCGTCGTCCTCACCGATGTCAACAAGCACTTCGGCCAGCTGCACGTCCTGAAGGACATCAACCTGACGATCGGCAAGGGTGAGGTCGTCGTCGTCATCGGCCCCTCCGGGTCGGGCAAGTCGACACTGTGCCGCACGATCAACCGTCTCGAGACCTTCGAGTCCGGGAGCATCACCATCGACGGTGCGCCACTGCCCGAGGAGGGCAAGGCCCTGGCCCGGCTGCGCGCGGACGTCGGCATGGTCTTCCAGTCCTTCAACCTCTTTGCGCACAAGTCGATCCTCGACAATGTCACCTTGGGCCCGATGAAGGTGCGCAAGAAGCCCAAGGCAGAGGCCCACCAGCGCGCCCACGAGCTGTTGACCCGCGTGGGCGTCGAGGCGCAGTCCTCGAAGTTCCCCGCCCAGCTCTCCGGCGGACAGCAGCAACGCGTGGCCATCGCCCGCTCCCTGGCCATGGACCCCAAGGTGATGCTCTTCGACGAGCCCACCTCGGCTCTCGACCCCGAGATGATCAACGAGGTCCTCGACGTCATGACTCAGCTCGCCCAGTCCGGCATGACGATGGTCGTGGTCACCCACGAGATGGGCTTCGCCCGACGGGCGGCCGACCGCGTGGTCTTCATGGCCGACGGGCAGATCGTGGAGACGGCCACTCCCGAGGAGTTCTTCACCAATCCGCAGAGCGATCGGGCCAAGGACTTCCTCGGCAAGATCCTCAGCCACTGACCAGCGCACCACCTCACGCACGCACGCACCAGAGCAGGACCGCGGATCACAGGGAGTGGCCCGCAGACA
>JAKDKQ010000258.1 GCA_030453295.1 Janibacter sp. | reverse complement strand
GAGCGTGACGGCCGCCGCCGCGGCGGCCACGGCTGGCCACGCGGGGGTGAGGTCGAGCACCGGCACCGCGGCCGGCGAGGTGAAGAGCGGGAGCGCGGGCAGCGCGATCCATGACCCGACGAGGGCGCACAGGGCGCCGAGGGCGACACCCACCGCCACACTCGTCAGGTGCTCCGTGCGCAGCGCACGCCCGACCGCACGCCGGCTCACCCCGCTGACGCGCAGGGCGGCGAAGTCACGCACTGCAGCCCGCCATCCCGTGATCGCCAGGATCACCAGGACCAGACCCGCGAGGACCACGGCGAGGGCGCCACCGAGCAGCGCAAGCTGCAGCCCCCAGGCGGAGGCGGAGTCGTCGTAGACCCGGTCGGCCTCGGCGCTCGTGCGCACCGAACGCACGGCCACGCCGTCGTCCTCGAGGATCCGCTGCACCTCGGCCAGCGCCTGGGGGGAGGCGTCGGCGAGCCACAGCTGGCGGTCTGTCCGCGCGATGTCGAGGTCACCGGTCACCCGTGCGAGAGCGGGAAGGGAGAGGAGGGTGCCACGGTCGGTGGCGGCCGGCAGCGCGCTCACGTGCTCAGCGACCCGCACCTCCGTCTGGCCGCCGGCGATGTCGACCACCTGGAGCACGTCGTCCTGCTGCGCGACGTCGCCCGAGACGATGGCCGGCATGGGACGCGGCACGTCCGCCACGAAGGCGGACACGTCGGCACCGTCGGCGGCCGCGATGTCGAGATGCAGTGTGTCGCTTCCCCGGGTCGTGACCGCCAGGCCCGTGCCGTCCGTGGACCGGCGCGGCGCCCACACGCCGTCGGCAGTCACCGGCAGCGCGCTCCCGTCGACGGCGAGGTCGGTCACGGTGACGCTCCCTGTGACCTCCGAGCCGGCGAAGCCTGAGGTGCCCACGCGCAGGCCGGCGAGCCGGCACCCACCGGAGCAGAAGAGCGGCGCGTCGACGCGCACCGAGCCGGACGTCCGGGGACCGAGGGTCGCGATCGTGGCGGACCGGCTGTCGCCGTCAGGGGTCGTCATGTCGGCGATGAGCGTGGGCGCTTCGTCCCCCGACGAGAGGAGGAAGTCCCAGGAGACCTGAGCCGTCGCCGACCCCGACGGCAGCACGATGGGCTCTTGCACCGGCAGCGCGAGCGCGCCCGCATCGAGCCCACTCACGGTCTGCGGGTGCGCCACCTCGAGCAGTCGCTCCGGGTCGGTCGCCATCGTCATGGCTGCCTCGTCGGAGTGCGGCCGGATCAACGCGACCGGTGCTGCGGCGATACCGCGCTCCCCGAGCGAGTCGGCCGCGGCGATCAGGTCGGGTGCAGTACGCGAGTCCACGGACACCACGGCGGGCGCACCGGTCTCGAGCTCGGCCCGGGCGAGCCGGTTGCGGTCGGCGACGACGACGGCGTTGGCGCCGAAGACCGCGATGGCGGTCGCCACCGTCGTCACCACGAGGACCCGGCGCGCGGCCGGACGGCGAGCGATCGAGTGCCCGGCCACGGCCGCCGCGACGCGTCCGTGCCGCATCGCCGAGCGCGCCCGAGCAGCCGCGAGCCGGGGGACGAGGCGAGCCGCGAGGACGCCGACCGCGATCGCCAGGAGGGTCGGTGTGGCCAGCGCAGCAGGGCCGCTGAGCGCGCCGGTGGCCAGACCGGCCACGCCAAGCGCGGCGACGACGACGACCACGACCTCGGCGACGGGTGCGCCGGCCGAGGCGCTCGGCCGCACCGAGCGCAGGAGGTCGTTGACCGGCTCACGCAGCACCGGGCGGGCGGCGAGGTGGACGGTCAGGACGGAGACGACCAGTGCCCCGACGAGCCAGGGCAGCACCGCCAGCGGAACGTCGAAGGGGATGCCGTCCGGCAGCATCGCCCGTCGCACGAGGACAGCCAGACCGAGTGCGGCCGCGCAGCCGATGGGCAGCCCGAGCAGCACCGGGATGACCAGCTCGGCGAGCAGCAGCCGCCGAGCACCGGAGCGGGAACGACCGCGCAGGCGCGCCAGGGCGACGTCATGACGTCGTTGGTCGACCGCTGCCTGGGCGACGAGGAAGAGGACCAGGACCGACAACAGCGCCAGCTGCACCATGACGAAGGGGACGATCACCGCCGTCTGGCTGCGGCCCGTCGAGACGCCGTCGACGACCTGACGTGCCGACCCGTCGACTCTCAGCTCGGCGTGCTCCTCCTGCAGCCGGTCCACGGCTGCAGCCGCACGGGGAAGGGAGTCGAGGGTCGTCGTGTCCGGGTCCAGCGGGAGGACGACGACCGCCGATGCCGTCGGGAGGGACTCGGCGAAGGTGGCTTCGGCGGTGAAGACGTCGTCGATACCCGGCAGGTTGTCCAGGTCGGGCTGGGGGACGCCCGACTTGCCGTCGGGACGGTCGCTGAGCCAGTACTCGGGGTCGTCCAGCACGCGGTAGGTGCCGACGACCTCGAGGTCGACATCAGGCAGGTCGGGCTCGAAGCGGCTGAACTTCTTCTGCGGGACCGACAGGTGGGTGCCGGGAGCCCAGTCCCACGCCTGCGCGTCGGCTGTCGAGACGATGACCTCACCAGCTGCCTGCGGGCACCGGCCCGTGACCTCGAGGTGCTCGCAGACGGCGGACCGAGAGCGGACGACGACGGGTGAGGGCTTCTTGTCCGCCCGGGGGCGCAGGAGGCTCGCTTGGCGCATCGCCAGCACGGGCTCTCCCGAGATGTCGGCGAGCGCGGGCGGCACCAGGTCGGCGACGGAGCCCGGCAGGAGCGTGCGCTGCTGCGCCGTGCGGTTGCGCGAGATCGAGGTGGCGGTCGTCACCGGGTCGGCCTCGGTGACGTGCACGCGCAGCAGACCCTGGTCGATGCTGCGGGCGAAGACCGGCGCGAAGACCGCGCACGTGGCGACCAGTGCCGAGACGAGGGCAAGCGCGATGACCTGACCTCGACGGTGGCGCAACGCTGCCCACATGTGGTGTTCCCCCCTTCGCAACCGGGCACACGGTACGCCTGCTGCCGGGTTGCGAGGGGTGAATACTCGGTATACCTTCTGCGCATACCGAGTATTCAGGAGGGGACAATGTCGGTTCGACTGGGGATCCTTGCGCTGCTGGCGGAGGACACCATGTACGGCGCGCAGCTGCGCGCGGAGTTCGAGGCACGCACTGGCGGGACGTGGCCGCTCAACATCGGGCAGGTCTACACCACCCTGACCCGGCTGGAGCGAGACGGCCTCGTCGGTCAGTCCGGCGGGCCGGACGCCGACGGGCGGATCAGCTACTCGCTCACCGACGCCGGGCGAGCGGAGGTCGACGGCTGGTGGCTCACCCCCGTGGACCGCAGCAGCACCCCACGCGACGAGCTGGTCATCAAGCTGGCCCTGTCCGTGACCGCCGTCGGCGTGGACGTCACCCGCGTCGTCCAGACCCAGCGGACCGCCACGCTGCGCCACCTGCGGGACCTGACGAAGCTCAAGCGATCGGCCGCGACCGAGACCGAGACCGATCTCGCGTGGCTGCTCGTCCTGGACAACCTCATCTTCTCCGCAGAGGCCGAGGTGCGCTGGCTCGACCACGTGGAGTCCACCCTCGCGCGCTACTCCACGCTCCGCCGCCGCGCCGCGGTGCCGAAGGCGCCCGACCTGGAGACCGA
>JAKDKQ010000027.1 GCA_030453295.1 Janibacter sp. | reverse complement strand
CACCGCCTTGCGGGTCAGCCAGGACGATGCGGTGGCGCGATGCTCGTGGCGCACGGAGGCAGTCGGCTCGTAGCGGACCCGGTGCCCCGTCGAGGTGAGCCGCCAGACCAGGTCAACGTCTTCACCGACGCGCATCTCCTCGGAAAATCCGGCGCAGCTCTCAAGCGCGGTACGGCGCACGACGACGCACGCGCTGGGCAGCCACGCAACCCGACTCATCGGCCGGACCAGCGCCGGGTCCGGCCCCCGGTCGAGCGATGACATCGCGGCCTCGTACCGGCTCAGCGCACTGCTCACGCCGCCAACGTGCGTCCTCGATGACGCAGGTTCCAGGCCGAGGATGCGCGGCGCGACCATCGCCAGCTGTGGATCGGCGAAGTGGCGCAGCAGCAACTCGAAGGTCCCGTGGTCGGGCACGACGTCGGAGTCGACGAAGGCGACGAAGGGGGTCCGGGTCGCCTCGAACCCACGGTTCCGCGCTCCCGCCGGCCCGCCATTGGTGGGGAGAGTCAAGACCTCGGCGCCGTGCCTCTCCGCCGTCGCGGTCACCAGGTCCGGCCGCTCCGAGGCGTCGTCCACCACCAGGACGTGCACCCCGGTGGGCAGGGCAGCGAGCAGACGATCAAGCTGCCGACTTCGGTCCCGCACCGGGACCACCACGGACATCTCGTCGAGCGAGATGGGGGGCAACGACGCAGGGGCCGGGTCCATCAGGCCCGAGTCAAGGAGTCGCTCAGCGAGCACAGCGGTCCCGGCGCCCACATCCAGCTCGTCGCCGTCGAGCATCGCCAGAGCCCTTGCCGACAGTCGCATCAACCGTCCCGGGCTCCCGCCGACCAGCACCCGCCCGTCGTCGTACCGCCGCACGTGCTCGTTGAGGCGCAGGCGAGCACCGTGCGGAAGCCCGGTCGACGGTGACACGGCACTCACCCGGTGAATCCACCGTCAGCCGCGACCACCGATCCGTTGAGCACGCCCCCAGCCGGCGAGCAGCAGAACGCGATCGTCGCGGCCATCTCGGCCGGCCCGATGACACGCCTGATCAGCTGCGACTCCGCCAGCTCGGACGAGTCAGCGAGCCCGTAGATGCTGGCGGTGGCGGCGAGCATCGCGGTGTCGGTGGACCCGGGCGAGACGGCGACCGCGGTGACCCCCGTGCCGACGAGGTCGGCCGCGAGTCCGCGAATGATGCCGAGTGCCGCGTGCTTGGACGCGTTGTAGGCGGAGAGATGGAACAACCCGCGGCTCCCGGCTGCGGACACGACGGCGACGAACCGGCAGCCGGACGGGTCCTGCTGGTCGAGCATGACGGGCACGGTGGCGGCCGCGGTGTTCCAGACACCCAGGGCGTTGACGTCCCACTGGGTCTGCAGGTCCTCTGCCGGCGTCTCCCACAGCGGCGCTCCACCGGCGATCACCCCGGCCGCAGCAACCACAGAATCGAGGCGCCCGAACCGCGCAACCCCCGTGGCGACCGCTGCCCTCATCGCGGTGGGGTCCGAGACGTCGGCCACGACCGCCTCGACCCGGCCGGGATCGAGGGCGGCCACCGCCGCCAGATCCACGCGAGTCGCGAGCGGATAGCTGAGCCCGCTGTCGGCGCCCCGGCACGAGTCGATCGCGATCACCCGATGTCCGGTACCGAGCAGCTCTGACACGGTCGCCGCGCCGATCCCCCGCGCCGCTCCGGTGACGAGGACCACCCGGTCGGCGGTCGTCATGACTGTCTCTGCATGGCCGCCGGTGCCGCGCGATCCGACTCGCGCACCAGGCAACCACGGTCATCGACCACGGCGGACGTCAGTCGCTCGAGTGCGTCCTCGACGATCAGGTCGAGCAGTCGTACACCTTCCTCGGCTGTCGCAGTCGTCGGGTCACCGAGCACGCCGTTCGCGCTCACTGCGATCACCCCCTTCGTCATCAGGGTGGGGAGCACCTCCGCCAGGGGGCGGGTGTCACCGACCTCGGCCGCGCTCATGTCGACCGTGCGCGGGTCGAGGTGCAGCATGATCGAGGTCTCGGCATGACCGGCATGCAGATCGAGCTCCTCGGTTGCGCACGGCAGCCATCGCGCCTGGTGTCCCTCGGCGCGCAGCTGCGTCACGGCCCCGCGCAGCGCGGCGAGGTTGCCCCCGTGGGTGTTGACGAAGGTGATCTCCCCGGCCCAGGAGCTCATCGACCTGACCAGCTCGACCAGGACGAGCTGCAGGACGTCGTTGCCGACCGACATCAGTCCGGGGAACCCCTGGTGCTCACCGGAGGCTCCGAACGCGACGGGCGGCGCGACATGTGTCGGACCCGGCACGGAGCCTGCGAGTCGTGAGGCCACGGCGACCGCGATCGCCGTATCCGTGCCGAGACCCAGATGCGGTCCGTGCTGCTCGGTCGACCCGATAGGGACCAGGACCCGGCAGCCGGGCTCCAGTGCCGTCCAGGTCGTCCGCGTCAGCATGCCCACGAAAGGCTCCCTACTCGCCCAGCCTGCGGGCGAAGCCCTCGGGAATGACGAGGTCTGCCGGGCTGAGCTCGTCGATCGAGGAGTGGCCCATGCCGAGCAGAGCGGAGTCGATGCCGCTGCGCAGGATGTCCAGGACATTTTCGACCCCGGCCTGGCCGTTGGCGCCGAGGCCCCACAGGTAGGCGCGGCCGATCATCACCGCGCGCGCACCCAGCGCGAGTGCCTTGACCACGTCGCTACCGCGTCGGATGCCGCCGTCCATCAGCACCTCGATGTCGTCACCCACCGCATCCGCGATGCCGGGCAGGACCCGGATCGGGGCCGGGGTGCCGTCGAGGTTGTTGCCACCGTGGTTGGAGACCGAGATCGCCGACACGCCGAGGTCCCGGGCGCGCTTGGCGTCGTCGATGCGGCACACGCCCTTGAGCATGAAGGGGCCGCCCCATTCCTTCGCCATCCACTCCACGTCCTCCCAGGTGGGCGGGGTCGTGGTCATCCACTCGTAGTAGGCGGCGAAGAAGGTCGGGCCCTTGTCCTCGCCCGGGGCCGCCAGATTGGGTGCCGTCAGGTCCGGGATGTTGCCTTCCTTGGCGAACTCCCATGCCCATCGGGGACGTCGGACCACTTCGGGAGCCAGCTTGAGGGCTGATGCGAAGTCGATCTTCTCGGGGATCTCGGGGCTCCCCCAGTCACGGCCCATCGAGAAGGACCAGTCCAGGGTGGCGATGAGCCCCTTGGCACCGGCGGCCCGGGCCCGCGCCATGCGTTGGACCATGACGTCACGATCGCCTGTCCAGTACATCTGGAAGAAGGTGTTGGGGTTGGCCTCGACGACGTCCTCGACCGAGCGACTGGCGAAGTTGCTCAGGCCGATCGCCGTACCCCGCGCGGCGGCTGCCCGAGCGACGGCGACCTCACCGTCAGGGTGCACCGCCTGCACACCGGTCGGCGACATGATCACCGGCAACGAGATGTCGACGCCCAGCACGCTGGTGGCCATGGCACGGTCGGGAAGGTGGCCGGCGACGTGAGGGGCCAGGCCGAGCTCGGTGAAGGCAGCCTCGTTGTCGGTGAGGCTCTGCCCACGCTCCGAGCCTGCGACGAGTGCGCCGTAGACCGACTTCGGCAGCCGCTTCTTGGCCCGCTGCTGGGCGACGGCGACGGACTCGAACCAAGGATTCTGGGCCCAGGGGTTCTTCGACATGGGGTGGAGACCTCTCGGGATCAGGGGGTGAAGCCGGCCAGCGGGTTCTCCGCACAGGCAGAGACCGGCGCGGACGTCGGCGGCGTGAAGTCGTCGGGACGACGGGTCAGGGTGAGCATCACCGGTTGGTTGCGTCCCGGGGCCGTGCGGGAGTGGTCCTGGCTGGCCGCGGGGATGCTGCGGTCGGCAGCCAGCGCGGACTCGCCGTAGCCCTGCACGCACTCAGGGTCGGGGCCGTCCATCGGGAGACCGGTGAAGAACTTCGCCGCCATGCACCCGCCACGGCACGAGTCGAAGAACTCGCACTTCGTGCACGCCCCCGAGGTCTGCGGTGCTCGGAGTTCCTGGAAGAGCTGCGAGGTCTGCCACACCTCCCGGAAGCCGCCGTCGGCGAGCAGGTTGCCCGCGAGGAAGTTGTCGTGGATCGCGAAGGGGCACGCATAGACGTCGCCGATCGGGTCGATGAGGCACACCACCCGCCCGGCGCCGCACAGGTTCAGGCCCGGCAGTGCTTCACCGAAGGCCGCGAGGTGGAAGAAGGAGTCGCCGGTGAGGACGTCCTCGCCATGGGCCATCAGCCAGTCGTAGAGCTCGCGCTGCTGCTCGGGCAACGGGTGCAGCTCGTCCCACACGTCCGCGCCGCGACCCGAAGGGCGCAGCCGGGTCAGGCGCAGGGTGGCGCCGTAGTGGTCGGCGAGCGCCTTGAAGTCGTCGAGCTGGCCGATGTTCTGCCGGGTGCAGACGACCGAGATCTTGGCGTCCTTGAAGCCGGCGTCCTGCAGGTTCTGCAAGGCCGCGAGCGCGGTGTCGTAGGAGCCGGGGCCGCGGACGTAGTCGTTGACCTCGGCGGTCGCGCCATCCAGCGAGATCTGCACGTCGACGTAGCCGTTGCAGGCGGGCGAGGCGAGGAAGCCGGCGCGCTCGGGGGTCAGGCGGACACCGTTGGTGGAGAACTTCACCCCCACCTCGTGGTCGACCGCGTACTGCAGCAGGTGCCAGAAGTCGGGTCGGATCGTCGGCTCGCCGCCGCCGATGTTCACGTAGAAGACCTGCATCCGCTGCAGCTCGTCGATCACCGCCTCGCACTGCTGCGTGGTCAGCTCGCGTGGGTCGCGGCGGCCGCTGCTCGACAGGCAGTGCGCGCACTCGAGGTTGCACGCATAGGTCAGCTCCCAGGTCAGGCAGATGGGGGCATCGAGGCCGAGCTCGAACTGGTCGACCAGGCTGCCGCCCTTCGGACGGGCATCGCGGGCTGGTGCGGTGATGGTCATCGCTGACCCTCCTTGCGGGAGTGGATCATGTCGGACTCGGCGAGCGTGGACAGTGCGCCGGCGTATGCCGCCCACTGGGCCTCGGGGATGCCGGCATCAGCCAGCGCGGTGCGCACGTCAGGGGCCCCGGCCAGTGCCCGGACGACGGTGACCAGCTCGGGCCGGCGCAAGAACGACAGGCGCCGGTTGCCGAAGTGGTAGGCCAGCGCGCCGAACGGCTCGGGTCTCAGCGCGACCTTCGGGTTGAGTCGCCACCCGTCCTCGAGACGGACCTCGATCCGTGGCACGGGGTCAGCCTCGAGGACGGTGGCAGTCGCAGCGGTCGACATCGGCTCAGTACACGCCGCACATGCCGTCGATCGAGACTTCCTCGACCAGCATCTCCGCGGTGAGCTCTTCGGACTCGGCAGTGGTGGTGTCCATGGTCTCCGTGCTGTCCATCGTTCCTCCTTGGTGGGTATGACGTGGGCCACACCATATTGGCACTGAGGGCAATAATGGAAGGGGTGATCCGAAATTTGCTGCGATAGGTTCGTCCGGTGCAGAAGAATGGCCCAGGTCGCCCTCCGGTGACGACCCACGCCCTGATCGAGGAGATCGCCTTCCGCCTCTTCGACGAGCAGGGCTTCGACAACACCACCGTCGAGCAGATCGCCGACGCGGCGGGCATCGCTCGGCGCACGCTCTTTCGCTACTACCCGTCCAAGAACGACATCCCGTGGGGCCAGTTCGACGAGAGCCTGCGCCTGCTCGCCCAGCACCTGCGCGAGATGCCCGCCGACGTCAGCACGGCCGTGGCCGTCCAGGAGTCGGTCAAGGCCTTCAACCACGTCGACCCCGCCGCCGTGGAGCAGCACCGACGACGCATGCGTCTGCTGATGAACACCCCCGCCTTGCAGGCCCACGCCACCCTGCGCCACGGCGCCTGGCGCGCAGTCATCGCGTCGTACGTCGCAGAGCGACATGGCATGTCCCCCGACGACCTCCATCCCCGCACCATCGGTCGCGTTGCGCTGGCCCTCGCCCTGGCGGCCTACCAGCAGTGGCTCGAGGACGAGCAGACGTCGCTGCCCGGCCTGCTGGACGAGACCTTCGCCGCACTCCACCATCATCTCGACGACCAGCGCGCCGTGACCCCCGAGCGAAGGGCGGTGGGCAAGGGTCAGTAGCTGGTGATGCGGAGCTGGCGGATGCGCGTGTAGAGCGTCGTCCGCGACATGCCGAGCTCCCGCGCCGCCTGCACCTTGTTGCCGTCGAAGGCGCGGAGCGCGGCCACGACGGCGTCGCGCTCGGCCCGGTCACGAGTGGTGAGCGTGTGAGCAGGGCTGGCCACCCGGTACCTTTCGGGCAGATCCGTCAGCGCGATGCCACCATGCGTGCGACGACCGGCCGCGAAGGTGATGACGGCCTTGAGCTCACGCAGGTTTCCCGGCCAGTCCTGCGCGGTGAGTGCATGGATGACCCCGGGAGTGAGGTGCACGTCGTCGCTCGCGGCGACGTCGGCGAGCATCGCTGCGGCCAGGCCGGGGATCTCCGCACGCCGTGACGCCAGAGTCGTCAGCTCGTCGCGGACGACCGCGGTCCCGGCCAGGGTGGCCGCCCAGCCGGTGAGCGTCTCGACCGGGCCCGAGGTGAAGACCAGCTGGGGTCGCGAGCGCAGGTCGACCCGGTCGATCACGAGGTCGAGCAGCTCGTCCGACAACAGGTCGATGGCCTCGACGACGACGCAGCCGCCCGGTCGGCGCATCGCGCCGTCGAACTCCTTCGCCCACACCTCCTGACCCTCCAGCAGAGCCGTCGCGGCGTGGAAGACCTTGGTGGGCAGGCTGCCGAGCTCCTTCGCCCGGGTCGACCGTCCGGTGCCGGGTGGCCCGCACACCAAGGTCGGAGCGGGCGCCCTGTCCGGCACCCGGACCGGACTCATCGACGGAGGAGTCAGGTGCGGCCCGCAGGCCCGCTCGACCACCCGAAGCAGGACCCCGCGTCGTGCCCCCGGGACCCGCGTCACCATGACGTCCGCAGGCCTTCCGGTCTCGAGGGTGAACCGCAAGGTGCTGTCGGCGCTCTCCGGAGGATCGTCCCCGAGCACGCGAAGCAGCGCGATGTCGGAGGAGCTGAGCAGGCTCGCGGCGGCTTGGTTGCTCATCACGATGTCCTCACCGATGGCCAGGACGGCGTGCTTGGAACGCCCCGACGCCTCTTGGAAGGCGGCCAGCAGGCTCTTCTCGGAGATCCGGCTGCCGTCGAGGAGTCGTTGCTCGATGTCGTGCACGGCGCGGGCGATCAGCGGTGGCAGCAGCGGGCTCGCGGTGTCCACGAGCGCCGAGATGTCGAGGACTCCCTCGATCCGGCGCGTGAGCGGGTGCCGGATCGGGTGTCCGTAGCAGCTGAAGTGCCGCAGGGACTCTGCGAAGTGCTCCGACCCGTGGATCACGACTGGGTGACGCGTCTCGAAGACCGTGCCAATTCCGTTCGTGCCGATGGTCTCCTCGAGCATGCTGGCACCCTCACGGATGTTGAGCAGGTCGAGCCCCTCGCGCGTCCGCGGGTCGTCGTCCCAGCGCCTGACGATGCGGCACTCACGGTCGCCCAGGATCGTCGAGAACCCGGTGCCGGCCAGGCTCGCCTCGAGCTGGTCGAGCACCGGACCCGCACCGACCAGGAGCGAACCGTTGCGGTCGATGTCCCTCGGGACCAGTCGTTCGAAGGCCCCGCTGTGCTCGACGCCGGCCAAGCTCGCGCGGCGCCAGGACGCGGCGATGTCTGGGCGTACGTCGGAGATCTCGTCGGACGTCGTTGTCCGCTGGGTCATGGAGTTCCTCCAGGTCAGGTGTGTGCCCCGCCACAGCCCATCATGCACCTGCGCGGGAGAGATGTATGTCCAGTTCTTGAACAGATGCGTCGAGTGATGCGTGCCACGGTGAGCAGACCCAACTCGAGGAGACCTCATGAAGACCCAGGCAGCAGTCGTCGTCGAAACCGGCAAGCGCATCGAGATCGAGGAGCTCACCCTGGACAAACCTCGCGAGGGTGAGGTGCTGATCCAGTACACCCACGCCGGCCTGTGCCACTCCGACGTACACATCGCGCACGGCGACCTCGAGGCACGCCTGCCGATGGTGCTCGGGCACGAGGGCGCGGGCATCATCCAGGAGGTCGGACCCGGTGTGTCACGGGTCAAGGTGGGCGACCACGTCGTCTGCTCCTTCATCCCCAACTGCGGATCCTGCCGATACTGCGCCAACGGTCAGCAGTCCATCTGCGACATGGGAGCGACGATCCTCGAGGGCTACCTGCCCGGACCCCGATTCCCGATCACCGGCCCTCGCGGCGACTACGGCGCGATGTGCATGCTCGGGACGTTCAGCCAGTACGGAGTCATCCACCAGAACTCCTGCGTCAAGGTCGACGACGACCTGCCGCTCGAGAAGGCCGTGCTCGTCGGGTGCGGTGTGCCCACCGGTTGGGGTGCCGCGGTGAACACCGCGAACGTGAAGGCCGGCCAGACCGTGATGGTCGTCGGCATCGGCGGCATCGGCATCAACGCCGTGCAGGGCGCCCGCCTCGCCGGCGCGAAGAACATCATCGCGATCGACCCCTTGGAGAACAAGCGCGAGAAGGCGATGGAGCTGGGTGCCACGCACAGCTTCGCCAGCACCGACGAGGCGATGGAGGCGATCACCGACCTGACCCGCGGGCAGATGGCCGACTCGGCCATCCTGACCCCGGGCCTGATGACCTCCGAGATCGTCGCCGGCGGCTTCAACGCAGTCGGCAAGGGCGGCGTGGTGGTGCTCACGGGCCTCAACAAGCTCGAGGAGCAAAACATCGAGCTGCCCGGTTCGATCATGACCCTCTTCAGGAAGTCCCTGAAGGGCAGCCTCTTCGGTGACTGCAACCCGACCGTCGACATCCCGCGGATCCTCGGGCTGTACCAGAGTGGCGACCTCAAGCTCGATGAGATCATCACGCGCACCTACACCCTCGACCAGGTCCAAGAGGGCTACGACGACCTGCTCGCCGGCAAGAACGTCCGTGGCGTCGTCGTCCACAGTCACTGAAGGAGCGAACAGATCGTGACTCCCACATCCTCCGTCGGGTCGTCCGTCCGAGGCGGCCCGACGGAGGTCGTCGACCGCGCGACCGAGGCACAGCTCCTTGAGGCGGCGCTGCTCAGCGGCGCCCACGTACTGCTGGAGGGGCCGCCGGGGACCGGCAAGTCGACGCTGCTACGCCGCGTCGCCTCTGGTCGGCAGACCCCCTTCGTCCTGGTCGAGGGCAACGCCGAGCTCACCCCGGCCCGCCTCATCGGTCACTTCGACCCGGCCCTCGTGCTCAGCAAGGGATATGTACCGGAGATCTTCGAGGACGGACCGCTGCTCGAGGCGCTGCGCACGGGAGGCCTGCTGTATGTCGAGGAGCTCAACCGGATCCCCGAGGAGACCCTCAACGTGCTGCTCACCGCGATGTCCGAGCTCGAGATCAACGTGCCGCGCCTCGGTCGGGTCGCCGCGGCTCCCGGGTTCTCCCTGGTCGCTGCCATGAACCCCTTCGACGCCGTCGGAACCGCACGGGTGTCAGGCGCGCTGTACGACCGCACCTGCCGGATCTCGATGGGTTACCAGAGCGCAGAGGCCGAGCAGGCGATCGTCGGTCTGCGCACGGACGAGCTCGACCCCCAGTGGCGCGCCAAGGTCGTCGACCTCGTGCGGAGCACCCGAGACCATGCGGACATCCGCTTCGGGTCCTCGGTGCGAGGCGCCATCGACGTCGCCCGGCTTGCGGTCGAGCTCGCCAAGCTGCGCGGTACCCCGACCGACGACTGGCATGTCGGGCTGGCCGCCGCCAGGGTGTCCCTCTCGGGGCGCATCCGACTCCACGACGGGTGCGACCGCACCCCCGAGCAGGTGATCACCGACCTCTACGTCGACGTCTTCGGCGCTGAACCGGTCGACCCGCAGGACCATCCCGACTCCGACACCAAGGGGTCGCCGGGGGAACCCTGAGCCCGCCTCCCGGGGCGGGCTCGACACCCCCACCGAGCGCACCCGAGTCGCGCCAGCGACGCTCGGCTCCACGCACCACGGGGCGTGCCGACCTGGCCAAGAACCCGAAGTTCGCCGAGCTCTCCCCCGAGGTGGGCGAGCTCGACCTCGAGGCCCTCGACGACGCTCTCCGCGGCGACCCTGATGACACCCTGACCCTGCTCGTGGAGATGTCGCACGCAACCGACGAGCGGCTACGGGCCGCCGTGCGGCGACTCGCGCCGCGGCTCATCCTCGACCAGACCAGGCGGGGCATCCCGCGCAACCGCGGTGTCTCGAAGCGGCGCACCGTGCCCGCGCATCGGGGCGGAGACCTCGACCTCGACCGGTCGATGGACGCGATCGTCGGGGCCCGCGCCGAGGGGCGGATGCCCTCCATGGATGAGATGTCCGCGGCCGACTGGGCCCGTCCCGAGCTGGCCCTCTGCCTGGTCATCGACCACTCCGGATCCATGAACGGAGCACGACTGACGACCGCCGCGGTTGCTGGTGCGGCCTGTCTGACCTTTGCGCCCGAGGAGCACTCGGTGCTCGCCTTTGCCGCCACCACGACACCGCTCAAGCGGATCGGGGACGCGCCGGCGGCCACCCGGACGATCGAGCGAATCCTGTCGCTGCGCGGTCATGGCACCACCGGTCTCGCCGGGGCCCTGCGCGAGGCCGAGATCCAGCTGGCCGGCGCACGAGCCCGGCGTCGCGTCGTCCTGCTCCTCTCGGACTGCCGGGTCACCGACGAGGTCGACGCCACCCCGGCGGCCAGGGCCATCGACGAGCTCATCATCCTGGCGCCGGCCGATGACGACGACGAAGCACAGCGGCTGGCCCGTGAGTCCGGCGCCCGCGTGACAGCCATCGGGTCGGTCCTCGACGTGCCCTCTGCCCTCAACCGCATGATTGCCGACGACCGCCTCTGACGACCCAAAACTCGGTGGCGCAGAGGGTCCTCGGCGCCAGCTACGCACCTGCTGCCGAATGTCCAGAGACTGAACAACCACGCCCGTACTGCCTGCCTAGCGTGAGCGCATCGCGTTGTCCACCAAAGGAGCCAGTCATGCTCGTGTCATCTGCCAAGGTCAAGGAATTCCTCAACTCCCCGATCCGCATGCTCATCGACGGTGAATGGGTCGCCGCTCGCTCGGGACAGACCTTCGACACCCACGACCCGGCGACCGGAGAGGTTCTCGCCGCCGTACCCCTCGGACGCGCAGAGGACATCGACCTCGCGGTGGCTGCCGCACGACGGGTCTTCGACGCCGGCGAGTGGAGCGCCATGCGCCCGAACACGCGGGAGAAGCTCATCTGGCGCATTGCCGACCTCATGGACTCGTACGCCGAGGACCTGGGTGAGCTGGAGTCCTTGGACAACGGCAAGTCCGTCGGTGTCGCCACGGCCGTGGACGTGCGATTCGCCGCCGAGTGCTTCCGCTACTACGCCGGATGGCCGACGAAGCTGACCGGCACCACCAACAACCCGTCGATGCTGCTCGCGGACCCTGCCCAGGAGTTCCACGCCTACACGCGCCGGGAGCCCGTCGGTGTCTGCGGTCAGATCATCCCGTGGAACTTCCCCATCCTCATGGCGGCCTGGAAGATCGCCCCGGCCCTGGCCACGGGGAACACGGTCGTCCTCAAGCCTGCTGAGCAGACCCCGTTGTCGGCACTGCTGCTCGGCGAGATCCTGGTCGAGGCCGGCGTCCCCGCGGGAGTGCTCAACATCGTCACCGGGGACGGCGAGGCCGGCGCAGCGCTCTCCGGCCACGCCGACGTCGACAAGGTCGCCTTCACCGGCTCCACCGAGGTGGGCAAGCTGATCGTCGACGCCGCACGCGGCAACCTGAAGAAGGTGTCGCTCGAGCTGGGGGGCAAGTCGCCGCACATCATCTTCGCCGACGCCGACATCCCCGCTGCCGTGGCCGGCACCATCATGGGGTTCACGTTCAACTCCGGGCAGGCCTGCGAGGCCGGCACGCGGGTCTACGTCCACGCCGACATCTTCGACGAGTTCACCGGGGCCCTTGCCGAGGCCGTGGCACAGCTCAAGGTCGGGCCGGGCTCCGACCCCGAGTCGGCCATCACGCCGCTGGTCTCCCAGGAGCAGCTCGACCGCGTCACCGGATACCTGGAGGCGGGCAAGGCAGCCGGTGCCCGCGCTCTCGTCGGTGGTGAGCGCGTCGGTGAGTCCGGCTACTACGTCGAGCCCACCGTCTTCGTCGATGCGACGCCGGACATGTCGATCGTGCGGGAGGAGATCTTCGGCCCGGTCGCCGTCGCCCTGCCCTTCACGGACGAGGACGAGGTGATCGATGCCGCCAACGACACCGTGTACGGCCTGGCCGCAGGCCTGTGGACCAAGGACCTGAGCCGGGCGCACCGGGTGGCCGCACGGCTCAAGGCAGGTCAGGTGTGGATCAACACCTTCCACGCGTTCGACGCCGGTCTGCCCTTCGGTGGGTACGGCCAGTCGGGTTGGGGGCGTGAGCTGGGCTCCGAGGCACTCGGGCTGTACACCCAGGTCAAGGCGGTCAACATCGCCCTCTGACCGACCGCCTGCACGCAGCACGCGGGCCGGGTGGAGGTGTACTCGCGAACGAAACCTCCGCGAGTCGACCTCCACCCACGCCCCTGGTACGACGAGAGGCCCGGACCAACTGGTCCGGGCCTCTCGACATCTGGTAGCGGGGGCAGGATTTGAACCTGCGACCTCCGGGTTATGAGCCCGGCGAGCTACCGAACTGCTCCACCCCGCGTCGTTGCCTTGCAAGACAAACTCTACGTGAATGGACGGAGCAGACCAAATCAGCGCGTTGACTCATGCTGAATGCCCGCGTGGGAGGAGTCGTTGACTCATCCGAAGATGCCCGCGTGGGTCAGCATCGAGGATGGAGCTGACATTGGCGGCGCGCAAGGCGATCACACAGGGCAGGTTGGACCGGTGGGCCACAGCGACCCGAGCGGAGAAGTCCACGATTCTGGACGCGGTGTGCGAGGTGACTGGCTGGCACCGCGACCACGCCCGAAAAGCCCTGCGTCAGGCACTGGCACAGCGCGAGGCCGCAGCACCCCGGACACGTCGTATCCGTGAGTCTGTCGTCACCTATGGGCCTGAGGTCATCGAGGTCCTCACCCGCTGCTGGACTGCGCTGGCCGGACCCGCGGGCAAGCGCCTACACCCAGCCCTGCCAGACCTGGCCGCCAACATGCGCGAGCACGGCCATCTGCAGGACGTGCCACAGCAGGTGATCGAACAACTGCTGAAGATGTCGCCGGCCACGATCGACCGTCGTCTGGCCGATGCCCGCGTTGGGCTGGTCGCTCGCAAACCGATCAGCCACACCCGCCCCGGTTCGATGCTGAAGTCCTCCATCCCGATGAAGACCTGGCGCGAGTGGAACGACGCCCAGCCCGGTTTCATCCAGATCGACCTGGTCGGTCACGAAGGCGGCGACAACAACGGCGCGTTCTTCTACTCCTTGGACGCCACCGACATCGCCACGGGGTGGACCGAAACGATCACCGTGCGCTCCAAGGGCGAACGGATCGTCTCGGCCGGTCTGGACGAGCTGCGCGTACGTTTCCCCTTCGACATCGCCGGGATCCACTCCGACAACGGCAGCGAGTTCATCAACCACCACCTGGCCAACTGGTGCTCCACCCGGCAAATCACCTTCACCAGAGGCCGGGCAAGCCGCAAGAACGACCAAGCCCACATCGAGCAGAAGAACTGGACCGTCGTGCGCCGCAACGTCGGCTACTTCCGCTACGACACACCCCGCGAGCTGGCCCTGCTCAACCAGCTGTGGCCCCTGGCCAGGCTGCAGATCAACCTCTTCCTGCCCCAGCAGAAACTGGCCTCCAAAGAACGCACCGGCGCTCAGGTCCGCAAGAAGTACGACACCGCGACCACGCCCCTGCAACGTCTGCTGACCACCCACGCCGACGTCCTCGAACGCCACGACCGAGACCACCTCAACGCCCTGCACGAGTCCACCGACGTGATCGCCCTACGCCACCAGATCGCCGACCTCCAAGGCAACCTGCTCGAACTGGCCCGACGCCGAGGCCAAGTCCAACCCAAAGCCAAGACCAACGCCGTCTACCTCAGCCGCCGAAAAATCCACCCCACCAAGCGGGCAAAACCAGATGAGTCAACGAACCCGCCACGCGGGCATCTTGACGTGAGGCAACACGATCAGTTGCCCTCGAGGTCCGCCGAGCCCCCACCGGGCTGGGCCGTGGCGGCCTCCTCGAGCTGCTTCTTCAGCTCCTTCT
>JAKDKQ010000257.1 GCA_030453295.1 Janibacter sp. | reverse complement strand
GCGTCGGTCTCGGTGGAGGAGGCGTCCTCGGCGAGGCCGAGCGCGGCCCTCAGGCCGGGCACGGACCCGACCTGGCCGGAGAAGACCTGCGACGCGCGCAGGACGGCGAGCACGAGGTTGACGAGCTCCTCGCCCTGCGGCGCCTGGCCGAGCACGTGCAGTCCGTCGCGGATCTGCACGTCCTTGATCTCGCACAGCCAGCCGTCGACGTGCATGACGAGGTCGTCGAAGCCATCGGCGTCGTCGAGGTCGACGTCCTCGAGCCCGAGGTCGACGTGCATCTGCGCGGCGTGGATCAGCTGCCAGATCTCGCCGCGCAGGGCGGGCGCCTTGGCCGGGTCCATCGCGGTGACATTGCCGTACTCGTCGAGCAGCTGCTCCAGCCGGGCGATGTCGCCGTAGGACTCGGCGCGGGCCATCGGGGGGACGAGGTGGTCGACGATCGTGGCGTGTGCGCGACGCTTGGCCTGGGTGCCCTCACCCGGGTCGTTGACGAGGAAGGGGTAGATGAGCGGCAGGTTGCCCAGTGCCGCGTCGGTGCCGCACGAGGCGGACATCGCGAGGTTCTTGCCCGACAGCCACTCGAGGTTGCCGTGCTTGCCGACGTGCACGATCGCATGCGCGCCGAACTCCTCCTCGATCCAGCGGTAGGTCGCCAGGTAGTGGTGGGTGGGCGGCAGGTCGGGGTCGTGGTAGATCGCGATGGGGTTCTGCCCGAAGCCGCGTGGGGGCTGCACGAGCAGCGCGACATTGCCGCGGACGAGGGCGGCGGTGACGATCTCGCCCTGCGCGTCCCGGGTGGTGTCGACGAAGACCTCACCGGGTGCCGCGCCCCAGTGCTCAGTCATCGCCTCGCGCAGGTCGGCCGGGAAGCGCTCGAACCACTCGCGGTAGCGGTCGGCGGGGATGCGCACCTGCGCGCCCTCGACCTGCTCCTGGGTGAGCCACTCCTCGTCCTGGCCGCCGGCGGCGATGAGCTCGTGGATGAGGGCATTGCCCGACGTCGTGTCGGGCGCCTCGCCCTCGACCGAAGGGAGCGGGTCCATCCCGACGAAGCCGTCACCGACGTCGTAGCCGGCCTCGCGCATCGCGCGCAGCAGCCGGATCGTCGAGACCGGGGTGTCGAGGCCGACCGCATTGCCCAGGCGGGAGTGCTTGGTCGGGTAGGCGGACAGGACGACCGCGATCTTGCGCTCGGCCACCGGGGTGGAGCGCAGGCGGGCGTGGTTGACCGCGATCCCGGCGACGCGGGCGGCGCGCTCGGGGTCGGCGACGTAGTGCGGCAGGCCCTCGTCGTCGAACTCCTTGAAGGAGAAGGCGACCGTGATCAGGCGGCCGTCGAACTCGGGGACGGCGACCTGGGTCGCGACGTCGAGAGGGCTCATGCCGTCGTCGGAGTCCAGCCAGTCCTGGCGGCCCCAGGTCAGGCAGAGGCCCTGCAGGATCGGGATGTCGAGGGCGGCGAGGGCCTCGACATCCCAGGCCTCGTCGTCCTCGCCGGCGGACGCGGTCGCGGGCTTGGTGCCGCCGGCCGCGAGGACCGTGGTGACGAGCGCGTCGAGGGTGCCGAGGTGCTCGAGGAGCCCGTCGGGGGCGTCGCGCAGGGAGGCGGAGTGGATGACGACGCCCTGGCCACCGGCCGCGTCGATCGCGTCGGCGAGCACTTGGGCGTAGTCGGTGTTGCCGGCCGCGAACTGGGCGCGGTAGATCAGGACCCCGACGCGTGGGCGCCGGGCGGCGGAGTCGCCGGGAGCGGTGTCGAGTGCCGCGGGTTCATCGCGGTCGAGGACTCCCCACTGGGGCAGCGCCGCCGGCGCCTCGAAGCCCTCGCCCGTGAGCAGCAGGGTGTCGCCGAGGAAGGCGTGGAGCTGCGCGAGGTTGGTCGGGCCCCCTTCGGCGAGGTAGCGGTGAGCCTCCGCAGCGGTGCCGGGCGGGACGGTCGACAGCTCCATGAGCGCGGCGTCCGGCTCCTGGGTGCCGCCGAGGACGACCAGCGGGGCGGTCGCGGCGCGCAGCTCGTCGAAGCCCTCCCACAGACCCTGCGGGCTGCCGAGGTAGCGCACCACGACGATGTCGGCCCCGGCGACGCGTTGGGCGATCTGCTCGCCGGTGAGACGGGCGGGGTTGGCGACCACGTAGTCGACGCCCGCGCTCCGCGCGCTCAGCAGGTCGGTGTCAGAGGTGGACAGCAGGGCGAGCGTCGTCACGTCGTGAGCTCCTTGAGCGGGGTTCCGCGCCCCGCGGTCGAAAGGGACCCGGGCGTGCGCCCGGACCGGCCGACCCGACGTGTCTGACTCGCGAAGTGCTCGCTCACAGTGGCGGGACCGTCCCGGACTTGCACCGGGTTCCGACGAGATCGGCCGGTGGCAGCCTAACCCGACACGTATGCTGCGGCCGCGTGAGCACCCCTTCGCCCTCCCGCAGCGGCGCCGACCGCTGCCCGGGACTGCTGGCGCCCTTCGTCTCGGCGGACGGGGCGATGGTGCGACTGCGACTGCCTGGCGGTCGCGTGGACGCCGCCACGGTGGGCGAAATATCCTCTCTCGCAAGGCGATTCGGCGACCCGGACGTCACACTCACCTCACGTGGGAGCCTGCAGCTGCGAGGCCTGCCCGACCCACTTCCCCACGAGCTCATCACCGCGATCGACGACCTCCGCCTGGTCCCGTCAGGTGAGCATGACAAGGCCCGCAACATCGTCGCGGACCCCTCTCCTGGACTCGACGAGCTGGTCGGCGCGCTCGACGCCGGGCTCCTCGCCGACCCCGGGCTGGCGCACCTGCCGGGGCGCTTCCTCCTCGCCGTCGGCCGGCCGAGTGGTCCCGTGCTCGGGGAGCCGTGGGACATCGCGATCGTCGACGAGACGCTGCCTGAGGTGCGAGGAACGAGCCTCGAAGGCACCGCGCGCGTCGTCGTGGACGGTCACTCCGTGCTCGTGCCGCGCGACGAGGCGCCCGAGCTCGCCCTCGACGTGGCCCGCAGGTTCCTCGCCGCGCGCTCGGATGCCAGGACGTGGAACATCCGCGACCTGCCGGTCGACGCCCGGGCCACACTGCTCCCGGAGGGGACCCCCTTCGTCGTGCCTGCTGCGGAGCCACCGCTCCCCGGACCGGACGGGGACAACCTCGTCGCGCTCGTACCGCTGGGGCTGCTGACGCCCGCGATGGCCGCGGCGATCGCGCCGTCTCGAGGCTCGTCGCAGGGCTCCTCGCACCTCGACGAACGTGGGGACGTGCAGGGCTCGTTGCACCTCAGCGAGCGGGTCGTGATCACCCCCTGGCGATCGATCGTCGTGCCGGGTGGAGCGGCCCGGGTCGACGAGCTCGCCGCGGCCGGGTTCGCCACCGCGCCTGACTCCCCATGGACCGTCCTGACCGCCTGCGCAGGAGCACCTGCGTGCGCCCGGACCACGACTGCCACCCGTGATCTGGCACGAGACGCAGCGCCCGTGGTCGACCCCGCCGGACCACCCGTCCACGTCATCGGCTGCGAACGCTCCTGCGGCCATCCCGCCCGAGCACACACTGTCTCCCTGAACCCCTCCACCGTTGCGGACGTCGTTGCCGCACAACGCTCTCCGAACCCCGAAAGGTCCTCATGACCTCCCTTCGCCAGCCGCCCAGGCGCTACGACTACGTCACCGACGGCCAGGAGATCTACCGCCG
>JAKDKQ010000256.1 GCA_030453295.1 Janibacter sp. | reverse complement strand
TCGCGGTCAACGACGTGACGATGGAGATCGGGCAGGGCATCACCGGCCTCCTCGGACCCAACGGCGCCGGCAAGTCGACTGTCCTGTCGATCATGGCGGGCCTGCTCTCGCCGTCGGCGGGCACCGCGACACTGGACGGTCACCCCCTTCGGCAGGACACTGCGGCGTACCGGCAGATCGGCCTCGTGCCCGTGCAGGAGTCGGTCTATGACTTCCTCACCGCGCGGCAGTTCGTCCGGCTCAACGCCGACCTGCACCGGCTCCCGTCCGCGCGCACCGCGACCGACCACGCACTCCAGCTCGTCGACCTCGTGGACGCCGCCGACCGCCGGGTCTCGACCTTCAGCAAGGGCATGCGGCAGCGGGTCAAGATGGCCTCGGCGCTGGTGCACGACCCGCAGGTGCTGCTGCTCGACGAGCCCTTCAACGGCATGGATCCGATCCAGCGGCACTCCATGGCCACGCTCCTGGCGGACTACGCCACGCAGGGGCGCACCATCGTCTTCAGCTCGCACATCCTCGAGGAGGTCGAGTCCTTGGCAGGACAGATCGAGGTCATCGTCTCGGGCCGGCACGCGGCCTCCGGTGACCGGACGGCCATCCGCCGGCTGATGACCGACCGGCCCAACCAGTACCGCATCCGCAGCAGCGACAACCGACGTCTGGCATCGGCGCTCATGGCCGGGGCCTCGGTCCGTGGCGTGCGGCTGCACGGCGACCGGTTCCTCGAGCTCGAGGCCGACGACTTCGGCTCCTTCGTCCGGGTCGTGCCCCGAGTGGCCAGGGAGCACGACATCCGCATCCTCGAGCTGACCCCGACGGACGAGTCGCTCGAGAGCATCTTTGGATACCTGGTGAACCGATGAACTCCGCGATCATCCGACTGGCCGCGCGCTCGCTCCTCGGGCGCTCCCGGGTCCTCGTCCTCCTCGCCATGGCCGCCGCGCTGCTGGGGCTGGCGTTGCTCATCCGCGTGGCGCCCACGGGCCCCCTCGACCCGGCTGGCGGGCCGCTGAACCTGGTGCGCACCTTCGGCATCGGTGTCGTCATCCCGGTCGTCACCCTCATCGGGACCACGACCCTGATCACCTCGGAGATCGACGACGGCTCGATCATCTACCTGCTGAGCAAGCCGGTCCCCCGCTGGGTGATCGTCGCGAGCAAGATGCTCGTCATCCTGGGCAGCTCGCTCGCCGTCGCCGTCATCCCGATGGGGCTGGCCGCGCTGATCATGGTCGGCACCGATGGCGGCCTGTGGTGGGGGGCGCTGCTCGGTGGCACGGTCTCCGCGGTGGCGTACACGGGCGCGTTCACGCTGCTCGCCCTCATGGTCAAGCGCAGCGTCACCGGCTGCGTGCTCTACTGGCTCGTCTGGGAGGCGCTGCTCACCACGGTCCTCAAGCCGGCGCAGTACCTGTCGGCCCGGGCGTACGGCGGGAGCGTCACGCACACTGCGATGGGGCTGGACGCGCACCCTGCGGCGTGGTTCGCGGTGGTTGCGTCAGTGGTCGTGCTCGTTGCTGGTGCGGCTCTGGCCGGGTGGCGGCTGGCGCGGGTGACGATCTCGGAGGTGTGAGCACGACGAAGGCCCGGTGTCCGTGGGGACGCCGGGCCTTCGTAGGCCAATCGGATCAGGCGCAGATCGCAACCTGGATCGATGGGAGGATCGGCAGGTCAATCTCGAGAACCGTGAAGTTCGCAGTCGCGGAAGGCGCCCCAACCGTGAGGGTTGCCGAACCGACCACGTCAGCGTTCAGCAACACATCGGGCACGAACTCGATCTCGACGGAGCCGCCCGCAGGGATGTCACGGTTGATATTGCCCGCCGTCGCCGATGTGAAGAGCACTCCCGCGTCAACCTGAATGCTGTTGAGGTGACCAACGTCAAGACCAACAAGGCCAGTCTGAGAGAGCGTGAAGGCAAGGCCCGAGCGGATGGTGCAGTCACCATCATTGGTCACGGTGAAGTACACCGAACGTGTGTCTGCTCCAATAAGCGGAGGGCACACGCGGGCGACGGTCACGTCAACCGTCTCGCAGAAGTTCGGGGAGGCGGCGAGGCTCGGAGCAGCAGCGGCGACAGAGACGGCGGGAACGGCCCAGGCGGCGCCCTTCGCGATGGAGCGGCGGGACGGGCCCGAGGTGGTGAGGTCCTTCGACACGAGGCGATTCCTTCTGCGGACAGGCGCTACAGACGGTGCGCCGAACTCGGTCGTGTCGGCACGATGGGCGGGTCCTCCCCGACGGCGGTCTCCCTGTCGAACCCGCCACGAGCGACCTTAGAGTTTCCTGAACAGACCCCGACCAAATGCCTGCAAAAGGACTAGGCGCTCGTGACCATCAAGCGATCCATCCGCGCACGGTGAGCGTCCGCAGGAGTCCGTCACGCGTTGCCGTCCCACGATGGCCGGCCTTCGCCCAGATATTGGCGACGTGCACCTTGAGCGTCCGCTCGCTCATCCCGAGCCGCGTCGCCACCTCCGCCCGGGTCCGATCGGCCCACTGCACCAGATACGCCTGCGCCACCTCGCGCTCCCGACCGGTCAAGACCTCCGCCGGCACCGCTGCCCCCGGCCACGCGACCCGCTGGCCGTCCTGCACCTGGCGCACCACGGCCACCAACTCCCGTGGTGAGTGAAGCAGGGTGACGTAGGCCGACGCTCCCGCGTCACGCAAGGCCGCCACGCGCGGAGCAGGGAGGGTGCCGCCCCAGACCACGGTCGGCAGCCCCTCCCTTCGCCTCGCCTCGACCAGGTGCAGGTCATCTCTGCCCACCAGTTCCGCGACGAGCAGGCCGGGCGCCGCCGAGCACTCGTCGACGAACTCAGCCGGGATGTCGTGCTCCATCAGCACGAGCACCATCGCGTCCGCATGCAGCCGCCACGGCGACCACACGGAGACCTTGGACGGCAGGGACATGGGAGCATCGTGCCCGATGACCCCCCCCACCTGCGCCTGGACCTCGTGCACACCTCCCCGGTGGTGTCCACGGCACTGCGCCACGCGCTGAGCGCGGGGCCACTGACCATCGACGTGACGACGAGCGTCCACTCGTGGACCGACTTCCAGCGCGAGTGGGACTTCGCCGGTGACGTGGTCGTGCTCGATGCCCTGCTGGACGACCACGTGCCACTCACCCTCAAGATCCGCGCTCTCACGCGTCTGGGCTCCCAGACGATCGTCCTCGGACCCGGCCGCGACACGCCGGCTGCCCGCCGCGCAGGTGCAGAGGGGGCCCTGGCGTGGATCGAACCGAGCGCGGGGCTCGCCGACACCGCGGAGGCCATCAGGGCGGTCACGCTCGACAGCCCACCGGCCCACGTGCTCATCGCACCCGCCGACCCACCCGTCGCGCACCTCACCGACCGAGAGCTGCAGGTCCTCGCCCTCTACGTCACCGCACGAGGCCACACCCCGGCCGCCCTGGGGCAGGTGTTGTCCCTGCGCACCGAGACGATCCGCAGCCACCTGGAGCGGGGACGAGCGCGTTACCGCGCTGCCGGCCTCCCGACCAACAACCGGGCCGCCCTCCGCCGGGCCATGGTCGCCGACGGCTGGACCCTCGAGCAGCAGGTGTGGATCGACGCCGGGCGGCCCTGAGCCCCCTTCGAGACGGCGCTGGCGCGCCTCCTCAGGCACCGAGGGAGTGGGGGCACGACAAAGGGTC
>JAKDKQ010000255.1 GCA_030453295.1 Janibacter sp. | reverse complement strand
TCCATGTCGGCCTTGACCTCGTCGATCGTGCCGAGCTGGTCGGGGGTCTCGACGTGGGCGAAGGCGTCCTCGAGCTCGCGCTGCCACGGCGTGTCCGGGCCGAAGGGGTGTCCGGGGGTCGCCATGCGCGCGCTGTAGAGGCGGATGAGCTCCGCGGCGATCTGCTTGACGTGGCGCTGGGCGCGGGACTTCGTCTTTTGCCAGTCGCCGCCGCCCATCTTGTTGAGCGGCGGGGCGTCTCCGCCGACGTAGCGGGTCACCTGGTCGAGCTGGTCGGTCGGGACGAAGAGACGATCTCCGGGGTGCCCGCGGCGTGAGGGCGCGTACTCGATGACGAGGTACTCGCGGGTCGCTCCCTGGACGGTCCGCTGGATCATCTCGACGAAGGAGCCGACGCCGTGCTGCTCGTGGACGACGTGATCGCCCGGGCGCAGCTGGAGCGGGTCGACCTGCTTGCGACGACGCGACGGCATCCGCCGCATGTCGCGCGTGGTCGCGCCGGTGCCGCTGGAGCCGAGCAGGTCGGCCTCGGTGATGACGGCCAGGCGCTGCTCCTGCGCGACGAAGCCGGTGCCGAGGCTGGCCCGCGTCAGCGTCACGACCCCGTCGGAGAGCTCGACCTGCTCATCGGGGTCGGTGGTCCGGGTGGCGACCTCCGCCTCACCGAGGACCTCGGCGACGCGCGCGACCAGGCCGGCGCCGTCGGTGGCGACGAGCACGCGCCACCCCGCGCCGCTCCACTCGGCGAGCTGGGCAACGGCGGACTCGGTGTTGCCCCGGAAGTGCGGCGGCTCCTGCGCGGGCACGCGCAGTCCGACGTGGTCGTGGTCGACGCGGTCGTCCATGTCCGCCGCGATGGCCGTCAGCTCCTCGTCGACGGCGAAGGGGGTGATCGTCCACCACGGCAGGTCGAGGTCGAGCGCGTGCTCGCGCGCCTGCGCCAGGGTCCAGTGGGAGGCGGTCCCGAGGACGCCCTCGAGGTCGATGGGGACGGCATTGCCGGCCGCGGCATTGGCCCAGCTGGCCTGGAGGAACTCCTCGCTCGTCGAGACGAGGTCGTGGGCGCGCGCCCGGACCCGCTCGGGGTCGAGGAGGACGACACCGGCCCCCTTCGGCAGCACGTCGAGTATCGACTCCATGCCGTCGACGAGGACCGGGCCGAGGGACTCCATGCCCTCGACGGCGATCCCCTCGGCGACCTTGAGCAGCATGTCGGCGACACCGGGCAGCTCCTGCGCGACGGTCGCGGCCCGCTCCCGGACCGCGTCGGTCAGGAGGATCTCGCGGCACGGCGGCGCCCACAGCTCCTCCGCCGTGTCTGAGCTGCGCTGGTCGGCGACCTTGAACCACCGGATCTCGTCGACGGTGTCACCGAAGAACTCCACCCGCACCGGAGAGTCCTCGGTCGGCGGGAAGACATCGAGGATGCCGCCGCGCACGGCGAACTCGCCGCGTCGCTCGACGAGGTCGGTCCGCACATAGGCCGCGGCGGCGAGCGCCGCGGTGACCTCGGGCAGCGCCCGCTCGTCGCCGACGCGCAGGCGCACCGGCTCGAGGTCGGCCAGGCCCTTGGCGATCGGCTGGAGGACGGCGCGCACCGAGGCGATGACATAGCCGGGTCGGCCGTGTCCCTCCCCGGTCGTGTCGGGGTGGCGCAGACGGCGCAGCACGGCCAGACGCCGACCGACGGTGTCGCTGCGCGGGCTGAGTCGCTCGTGCGGCAGGGTCTCCCAGCTCGGGAAGGTCGCGACGAGGTCGGGACCGACGAGCTCCGTGAGGGCCGCGGCCATGTCGTCGGCCTCGCGCGCTGTGGAGGTGATGACGAGTCGAGGGGCGTCCGAGGGGACCTCGCCCCCGATGAGGGCGACGGTCGGCGCTCGCAGTCCCGTCGGGGCGACGATGTCGACCTCGTCGCTCGACGCGCGGTGTCGGGGGATGTCCGCGAGTCCGGGCAGGCCGGCGATCGCGCTCATGAGCGGGGCGAGTGAGGAAGTCATTCTTCGCCCGATTCTGCCGCATCCCACCGACATCCCCTGCCATGGCCGGCTCCCGTGTGGCAACGTACGACCCAGTACCGTCATCCGCGGCGGGACGGACACGGACCAGGGGGCCACGTGACAGGAACCAGCCGGACTCATTGCGCAGCGCGCCTGCTCGCAGCCCTCGTGGCGGTCTTCGCCGTCCTGTGGGCGGCGGCTGTCCCCGCCACCGCGCTCCCGGCTGACGCCCCCTTCAGCGTCTCCGACGACATCACCGACCGAGCCGGTGTCCTCGGGGACACCAGCGGGCTCCGGTCCGAGCTCGATGGCCTGCGCTCGGACGCGGGCCTGCAGCTCTTCGTCGTCTACGTCGACTCCTTCGACGGGCAGTCCGGCGCCCAGTGGAGCGAGCAGACCTACGAGACCTCTGGCATGGGGGGCAACGACGTCCTCCTCGCGGTCGCCGTCCAGGACCGCGCCTACGGCATGTGGACCACCGGCGAGTCCGGTCTGAACGAGGCCGATGTTTCGCGGGTGCAGTCCCGCGACGTCGAGCCGGCCCTGGGCAACGACGACTGGGACGGCGCCGTCTCGGCAGCCGTGACGGGTCTGCAGCGGCAGGTCGACGACCCCGCCTCGGACCGCAGCAGCAACGGCAGCAGCGGTGGCTTCGGCGGCATCTTCGCCGTGATCTCCCCGTTCACCCTGTTCTTCATCGTCATCTTCCTGCTGCCGGTCGTCGGACGGATCATCACGATGATCACGCGTCGACGCGAGACCAGCTCGGCTCCGCCCCCCATCGACCAGCCCGCGCCGATCATGTCGGGCAAGAGCACCGACCAGCTGCGACAGGAGGTCGCGACCGCGCTCGTCGACCTGGACAACGCGGTCCGTTCCTCCGCCGAGGAGCTCGCCTTCGCCCAGGCGCAGTTCGGCGACCAGGCCACGCTCCAGTTCACCTCCGCCCTGGAGTCGGCCCGGGGCCGCGCGGCTGAAGCCTTCCGCATCCAGCAAGAGCTGGACATCGCTCGCGGAGCCGGCCGCCTTTCCGACCCAGAGGAGCGGGCACGGCTGGCCCAGATCCTCGACCTGACGAGCGCGGCCGATGCCGAGCTGGACGCGCAGGAGGAGGAGTTCACCGCGCTGCGCGACCTCGAGGCCAATGTCCCGCAGTTCCTCGCCTCGCTGCGCACCCGGATCACCGAGGTCGAGGCCCGCATCCCCGTCGCCACGCAGGAGCTGGCCGGGCTGGCCGCGACCCACCGGCGTGAGTCCCTGACGACCCTCACGGACAACATGCAGCAGGCACCGCGCCTCATCGAGTCAGCTCGTGGCTTCGTCACCACCGGTGAGCAGCACGTCGACGCCGGAGATCGCCCGTCCGCCGTGTCCGCAGCTCGTGCCGCCGAGGACGCCCTCGGTCAGGCCGACGCCCGGCTCGAGATGGTCATCTCCGCACGGGCCGTGCTCGACGACGCCGTGGCCTCGCTCGACGCGGCTCTCGCCTCCATCTCGTCCGACCTCGTGGACGTCAAGCGGTTGCAGGCCAACGACCAGATGACGCTCTCGGCCGCCGGCGAGGCCCAGCAGGCGGTCGATGTGGGCACCAGGGCCCGCTCGGGCGGCGACGTGCTCGGCGCGCTCGCTGCCCTCGAGCGCGCGGAGCACTACCTCGACACCGCTCTGGAGCGCTACCGCAAGGA
>JAKDKQ010000026.1 GCA_030453295.1 Janibacter sp. | reverse complement strand
TGAGCGGCTTCAGCTCCGAGATCCGCGTGGCTGACGAGGATCCCCGCGAGGGTGACGGCTCCTACGACGCCACCGCCCGCATCGTCGATGCCGGTGGGGTCGATGACGACGGGACCGTCGAGGCTGCACTGCGCCCCCGGCGACTCTCCGAGTTTCCCGGTCAGCCCAAGGTGCGCGACCAGCTGGGGCTGGTCCTCGAGGCCGCTCGCCGCCGTGGAGCGCCACCAGACCATGTCCTGCTCTCCGGTCCACCCGGTCTGGGCAAGACGACCTTGGCGATGATCGTCGCTGCCGAGCTCGAGCAGCCCATCCGCGTCACCTCGGGTCCAGCGATCCAGCACGCTGGCGACCTGGCCTCCATCCTCTCCTCGCTGGTCGAGGGCGAGGTGCTCTTCCTGGACGAGATCCATCGCATGTCGCGACCCGCTGAGGAGATGCTCTACCTGGCGATGGAGGACTTCCGGGTCGATGTCGTGGTGGGCAAGGGGCCCGGTGCGACCGCGATCCCGCTGACGCTTCCCCCCTTCACCGTCGTGGGTGCCACGACCCGAGCCGGCCTGCTGCCGGCGCCCCTGCGTGACCGCTTCGGGTTCACCGGCCACCTCGACTTCTACGAGGTCGCCGACCTCGAGCGGATCCTGCAGCGCAGCGCCCGGCTGCTCGCCGTTCCGGCGGACGAGGACGCCCTGGCGGAGATCGCGCTGCGCTCACGCGGCACCCCGCGCATCGCCAACCGCCTGCTGCGGCGGGTGCGCGACTGGGCGCAGGTGCACGGCTCCGGCGAGGTCGACCTGGCCGCTGCCCGTGCTGCGCTGAGCCTCTTCGACGTCGACGATGCCGGCCTGGACCGGCTCGACCGGGCCGTCCTCGAGGCCATCTGTCGTCGCTTCGGGGGCGGCCCGGTGGGTCTGTCCACCCTTGCCGTGGCCGTCGGTGAGGAGACCGACACCGTCGAGACGGTGGCTGAGCCGTACCTCGTGCGCCAGGGGTACCTCGTGCGCAGCCCTCGGGGTCGAATGGCGACTGCGTTGGCCTGGGAGCACCTCGGGCTCACCCCGCCAGCAGGGGAGCAGACCTCCCTTCCTCTCGCCGAACGATCAGACGGCGGCCGATTCGGCTGATGCACAAGCGAAACCTTCGGGCCGCCGTGTCCGTTGGTGAGGTCAGCACCGCTGACCTAGACTCGACCCTTGGCTCGGGTCCACCCGAGCCACTGCGACGTCTACATGACCGACCAGTCCCGACCCAGGAAGTCCGCACCCATGACTGAAGGCTCGCCGACTGCCAGCCTGCTCTTGCTCGTCCTCCCGCTCGTGCTCATCGGCTTCATGCTGTGGTCCGCACGGCGCCGGCAGCGCACGATGGCGGAATTCACCGCCTCGCTGCAGGTGGGGGACGAGGTCTTCACGACCTCCGGGATCCTCGGACGGATCGTCGAGCTCGATGACGAGAGGGCTCGTGTCGAGGTGGCCCCGGGCACCGTCTTGACCATGGACCGCCGAGCCATCGGCATGAAGGCCGAGACACCCAGCACGGACCCCACCACCGAGCAGGGCGGACAGGACTGAGATGGCGGAGCGTCGACGCAGCAAGGACACCGCACGCAAGGACCAGGCCAAGCGCACCTTGGTCTGGCTCTTTGCCGGGATCATCGTGCTCACCGGCGCGCTCGGCTTCGGGGTCGTCCAGAAGGACGCGACCTGGGCTCCCCGTCTGGGACTGGACCTCGCGGGTGGTACCCAGATCATCCTCGAGCCGCGGGTGACCGGTGGTGGCAGCGTCTCCCAGGAGCAGCTGGCCGAGGCTCGCGACATCATCGTCCAGCGCATCGACTCGCAGGGCACCACCGGCGCGGAGGTGACCACGCAGGGGGAGTCCAACATCGTCGTCGCCATGCCGGGCACCCCGACCAAGGAGCAAGAGGACGCCATCGCGGCCTCCTCGCAGATGCAGTTCCGACCGGTGCTGGCCACCGACATCGGCGACCCTGCGCTCCTGCAGCCGACGCCTTCCGACACCAGCACGTCCGGATCGGCGAGCCCCACCTCCAGCGGCGCGACGTCCAGCGACCCGAAGTCGTCGTCAGCGACCACGAGCCAGCCGAGCGCCAGCCGCAGCGAGACACCTGCGTCCCGGGACCGCGCTCGCACCGCCGAGCCGACCTCGCCGAGCACATCGCCCAAGAGCAGTCAGAGCGCGGACACGACGTCCTCTGCCCAGACGTCGTCTGCGGCTCCCACCGAGCCCCCTGCGCAGCAGACGTGGAAGCCCTCTGGCAAGCCCACGGGCCCCATGGACCCCAACAACATCACCACCGAGGTCTGGAACAAGTTCCAGGACCTCGACTGCTCCAAGCCGCCGGAGGAGCAGCCCTCGGGGCAGGAGGACGAGGCGATCGTCGCCTGCAAGCAGGACGGGTCGATCAAGTACGTCCTCGGCCCGGTCGTCGTCGCCGGCACCGAGATCGCCAATGCCGAGGCCGGCTACCGAGTTGGTCCGCAGGGACAGCAGACCAACGAGCCCGAGATCTCCCTGACGCTCACGAGCCAGGGGCGCGGCGAGTACGGAGACATCTCCACGCAGATGGTCCAGATGCCCGGACTGCAGCCGCCGGTCAATCCGCCCGGCTCCTACAACGCACTGGCGGCCGTCCTGGACTCGCAGGTGCTCATCGACCCCGGGTTCAACGAGGCCATCCCGAGCGGCCAGGCGAGCATCTCCGGATTCACGATCGAGGAGGCCCGTAGCCTGGCCAAATCGCTGAAGTTCGGCGCGCTGCCGCTGTCCTTCGACGTGCAGACCCGGCAGGAGATCAGCCCGACCCTCGGCTCCGAGCAGCTGCGCTACGGCATCATCGCCGGCATCATCGGTCTGCTCATCGTCTTCGGCTACGCCATGGTGCAGTACCGGGCCCTGTCCATCGTCGTGGTGGGCTCGATGGTCATCGCCTTCGGGATCACCTATCTGGCGATCGCCTTGTTGGCGTGGGGGTACAACTATCGCCTCGACATGGCCGGTGTGACAGGTCTGATCATCGCCATCGGTGTCACCGCCGACAGCTTCATCGTGTACTTCGAGAGAGTCAGGGACGAGCTACGCGAAGGGCGCAACCTGCGTGCTGCGGTCGAGGCCGGGTGGGCCCGGGCCAAGGGCACCATCCTCGTCGCCGACGGCGTCAACTTCCTGGCCGCAGTGATCCTCTACGTCCTGGCCAGCTCGGGCGTGCGCGGCTTCGCCTTCACCCTCGGACTGACCACGTTGATCGACCTCGCGATCTTCTGGCTCTTCACGCACCCGATGCTCACCATCCTGGCCCGGGGCAAGTTCTTTGCTTCTGGTCACCCGTGGTCCGGCTTCGACGTCAACACGCTGCGTCAGGCCAAGGTGCGCTACAAGGGACGCGGCAACTTCGACATCGAGGGAACCGCAGATCGTGACAACCCGGCGCAGGTGCCGGCCGAGGGAGGCACGCGATGAGCCGCATGGCGGACTGGGGCAATGACCTCTACACCGGACGGCGATCGATCGACTTCGTCGGCAAGTCGAAGCAGTGGTACATCTGGTCGGCCGTCATCATGGCGATCGCCCTCCTCGGCCTCGTCGTGCGCCCGATCAACCTCAGCCTCGAGTTCACGGGTGGATCCGAGTTCCGGGTCGCCACCCAGTCCGCTCCGGCCAACTACGAGGAGCGCGCCACCGAGGCAGTGCGTGACATCGCCGGAGGGGACTCCTCCGCCAATGTCTCCACGCTCGGTGGGAGCACCGTGCGTGTGCAGACCGAGGAGCTCAACGCTGACGAGGCACGGCAGGTCTCCGGAGCGCTGGCCACGGCCTTCGAGGTCGAGGGCAGCGAGGTCAGCTCCACCTTCATCGGGCCCTCGTGGGGCAAGTCGGTCAGCCAGCAGGCACTGCGCGCCCTGATCGTCTTCATCGTCCTGACGACGGTGATGATGGCGCTCTACTACCGCAACCTCAAGATGGCGTTGGCGTCGATGATCGCGCTCTCGCACGACATGCTCATCACGGTCGGCATCTACAGCTGGACCGGGTTCGAGGTGTCGCCGGCGACCATGATCGGCTTCCTGACCGTCTTGGGATATTCGCTCTACGACACGGTCGTCGTCTTCGACCACGTGAAGGAAAACACGCGCGCCGTCTTCGCCAATCGCCGGATGAGCTTCGACCGAGCGGCCAACCTCGCGGTCAACCAGACGCTGGTCCGCTCGATCAACACCACGGTCATCGCCAACCTGCCCATCGTGGCCGTCATCATCATCGGCTTCGCCGTCCTCGGCCCGGGCACGCTGCTCGACCTGTCGCTGGCCCTCTTCATCGGCACGACAGTGGGCGCCTTCTCATCCGTCTTCATCGCCACCCCGCTCCTCGTGGACCTGCGCCGCAAGGACCCGGAGGTCGTCAAGCTGGCCAAGGAGGCGGAGAGGTACCAGGCGCGTCTGTCGCGTGAGCCTGCCCTGGCGACCGCAGGTGCCCAGACGACTGGCTCGAGTGCGGTGGCCTCGACCACCGGTGCGACCGGCTCCGGCACCAGCGCCGACTCCTCGGAGGCCGCCGCTCCCGGCGCCGGTGAGGGTCAGACCGTCACCGGACGCAAGGTGCACAAGTACGCACAGTCGAGCGGACCGCGCAACCAACCGAAGAAGACCCCGCGCACGCGGCGGAGCAAGGAGTGAGCGCTGCACCATTGGAGCAGCGCATCCTCGGTGCCCTGCGCGATGTGCCCGACTTCCCCCAGCCCGGTGTCAGCTTCAAGGACATCACGCCGCTGATCGCGGATGCCGACCTCTTCGCAGAGGTCGTGCGGGCCCATGCACAGCCGTGGGTGGGCAGGGTGGACGTGATCGCCGGTCTGGAGGCACGCGGCTTCATCTTCGGAGCGGCGATCGCCCTGCACATGGGACTCGGGTTCATCCCGGTCCGCAAGGGCGGCAAGCTCCCGGGGCCGACCGTCGGCGTGGACTACGCCCTTGAGTACGGCAGCTCGCGCATCGAGGTCCATGAGGACGCAGTGTCGCCGGGCTTGCGGGTGCTCGTCGTGGACGATGTCCTGGCGACCGGAGGCACCGCGGCTGCCGCCTGCGAGCTGCTCGAGACTTGCGGCGCCGTGGTGCCCGGTATCGAGGTCCTCGTGGAGATCGGGGCACTCGCCGGACGAGAGGTCCTGGCAGGTCGTGCGGTCCGGAGCCTGGTCACGGTCTAGGCTCCCTCCATGAGCGAGCGCAGCACCGGTAGCGGCAGCGGGTTCTCACCCCGCTCGCTCGCCCGTGCCTCTTTGGCCCGACTGGGCAGTGGCCGAGCCGCCACACCAGGCGTGCTGGACCCCCTGCTGCAGATCGTGCGGCAGAGCCACCCCAAGGCTGATCTGTCGATCATCGAGCGCGCCTACGACGTCGCCGAGCGAGCGCACCAGGGACAGCGCCGCAAGAGTGGCGATCCCTACATCACCCACCCGCTCGCGGTCACGACGATCCTCGCCGAGCTCGGCATGACGCCGGTGACGCTCGCGGCCGCACTTCTCCACGACACCGTCGAGGACACGGACTACTCGCTCGACGAGCTCGAGGAGGAGTTCGGGGCAGAGGTCGCCAAGCTCGTCGACGGTGTGACCAAGCTGGACAAGGTCACCTACGGCGACAACGCGCAGGCGGAGACGGTGCGCAAGATGATCGTGGCGATGGCCCGCGACATCCGCGTCCTCGTGATCAAGCTGGCCGACCGGCTCCACAATGCCCGCACGTGGCGGTATGTCTCCGTCGCCTCCGCGCAGCGCAAGGCCCAGGAGACCCTGGAGATCTACGCACCGCTCGCGCACCGCCTCGGGATGAACACCATCAAGTGGGAGCTGGAGGACCTGTCCTTCGCCACGCTCTACCCCAAGGTGTACGAGGAGATCGTCCGGCTCGTCGCTGAGCGAGCTCCTGCGCGCGAGGAGTACCTGACCACGGTCAAGTCGCAGGTCATCACCGATCTGCGTGAGGCCAGGATCAAGGCGACCGTCACCGGTCGGCCCAAGCACTACTACTCCGTCTACCAGAAGATGATCGTCGGTGGCCGCGAGTTCGGAGAGATCTACGACCTCGTCGCGGTGCGGGTCCTCGTCGACACCGTGCGGGACTGCTACGCCGCGCTCGGTGCACTGCACGCCCGGTGGAACCCCCTTCCCGGGCGGTTCAAGGACTACATCTCCCTGCCGAAGTTCAACATGTACCAGTCGCTGCACACGACGGTCATCGGGCCCCAGGGCAAGCCGGTCGAGATCCAGATCCGCACCCACCAGATGCACCGTCGAGCCGAGTACGGGGTGGCGGCCCACTGGAAGTACAAGGACCGGGGCAACCCCGACGGTGGCCGCGTCGACGACGGGCAGGCGGGGGAGATGGCCTGGCTCCGCCAGCTCCTCGACTGGCAGAAGGAGACCGCTGACCCCAGCGAGTTCCTCGACTCCCTGCGCTACGAGATCAACACCCGCGAGGTCTACGCCTTCACCCCCAAGGGGCAGGTCATCGCCCTTCCTGCGGGGTCCACGACCGTCGACTTCGCCTATGCCGTCCACACCGAGGTGGGGCACCGCTGCATCGGTGCCCGCGTCAACGGCCGCTTGGTGCCCCTGGACTCTCCGCTCGAGAACGGTGATGCCGTCGAGGTGCTCACGTCCAAGGCGGAGGGCGCTGGACCCTCACGTGACTGGCTCAACTTCGTGCGTTCGGCCCGAGCACGCAACAAGATCAAGCAGTGGTTCACCAAGGAACGCCGTGAGGAGATGGTCGACTCCGGCAAGGAGGCCATCGCCAAGGTCGTGCGCAAGCAAAACCTGCCGCTCCACCGGCTGGTCACCGTCGAGTCCCTCACGTCCGTCGCCAGCGAGCTGCGCCGCCAGGATGTCGACGGTCTCTACGCCGCCGTCGGCGAGGGGCACGTCTCGGCCCAGCATGTCGTGTCACGACTCATCGCTGCCGCCGGGGGAGAGGACGGAGCGACCGAGGACCTCGCCGAGGCGACCCTGCCGGGTCCCGTCGGGCGCAGCCGCAGCACCAGTGACCCCGGCGTCGTCGTCAAGGGCATGGAGGACCTGTGGGTCAAGCTCGCCAAGTGCTGCACGCCGGTCCCCGGTGACGACATCATGGGCTTCATCACGCGTGGCAACGGCGTCTCGGTCCACCGGGTCAACTGCCCCAACGCGACCTCGCTGAAAAAGGAGTCCGAGCGGCTCATCGAGGTCGAGTGGGCCCCGAGCAGCTCGAGCGTCTTCCTCGTCCAGGTCCAGGTCGAGGCCCTCGACCGGGCCGGGCTGCTGTCCGACGTCACGCGGGTGCTCTCGGAGTCCGGGGTCAACATCCTCTCCGCCGCCGTGCAGACCTCGCGCGACCGGGTGGCGATCCTGCGGTTCTCCTTCGAGATGGGCGAGGTCGCCCACCTCAGTCACGTGATGCACCAGGTCAAGCGGATCGAGTCGGTCTTCGACTGCTTCCGCATCACCGGAGGGTCGTCAAAGGGTTAGGCGGCCCGCTCCCGATGAGCAGGGGCGGCGCGCTGCCGAAGTCCGTCGTCGTCGTGTGGCGACGTCTTCGTTCTCGACTTCGGCTTGATGCTGCGCCACCCCTCCTCACCGTGCGCTGGTGAGGATCGTCAGCCGCCGAACTCGTCGAGGCCCTTGCGTGCCTGGTCGAGCCAGGCCTGCTGAGCCTCGAGCTGCTCGCGCAGCTTGGCGGCGCGGGAGGTGTCGCCCTTCGCCTCGGCCTTGTCCACGTCGTCGCGCAGCTCCGACACCTTGGACTCCAGCTGGATGACCATCGAGGACGCCCGGGCCGACAGCTCAGGATTGGTGTTGGACCACTTCTTGTCCTCGAGGTCGCGCACGGCCTGCTCGACCCGCTGCATGCCCTTTTCCATGCGGCCGACATCAGCGCGCGGGACCTTGCCTGCGGCCTCCCACCGGTCCTGGATGCCGCGCAGGGCCGCCTTGGTCTTGTCGAGGTCCTTGATCGGCAGCAGCGCCTCGGCCTCAGCGAGGATGGCCTCCTTGACCTCGAGATTGCCCCGGTTGGCCTCGTCCTCCTTGGCGACCTCGGCGTCCTTGGCGTTGAAGAAGGCGTCCTGCGCGCTGCGGAAGCGCTCCCACAGCTTGTCGTCATCATTGCGCCCGGCCCGGCCGGCGCGACGCCACTCGTCCATGAGCCGCTTGAAGGCGCCCGCGGTGGCATTCCAGTCCGTCGAGGTGGACAACCGCTCGGCCTGGGCCACGAGGTCCTCCTTGGCGGACTTGACCTCGCCTCGGCTGACCTCGAGATGCGCGAAGTGGGAGCGGCGCGCCTTGTCGAAGCCGTTGCGTGCCTTGGAGAAGCGCTGCCACAGCGCGCTCTCGACATCCTTGTCCAGACGGACCTTGCCTCGTTGGTGGGACTTCCACTCGTCGAGCAGGGCACGCATGCGTGCGGTGGACTGCTTCCACTGGACCTTTTCGATCGGCTGGGCGGCGATGGTCTCGGCCTCGGCCACGATGGCCTCGCGCTCTGCACCGGCAACCTTCTTGGCCTCGGCGCGCTCAGCCGACTCCACCTGACGCTTGGCAGTCAGGCCTTCCTCCAGCTCGGTGATGAGCGCCGACAGGGCAGGCAGGTCGCCGACGACATTGGGCTCTTGGGCATGCTCGCGCAGGCTCTTCAGGCCGTCGCCGATCTCCTTGGCGGAGACATCCGGGACGTCGAGGCGCTGACGCAGCAGGCTCGCCGAGGCGAAGAGCTCGTCGTACTTGCGGGCGAAGTACTGCAGGGCCTGCTCGGGCGTGGCGCCCGGGTAGGAGCCGACCTCGCGTTCCCCGTCGCCGTCGGTGACGTAGACCTTGCCTTCCTCGTCCACCCGGCCGAAGGCGGCCGATGCGGAGTGGTCGGTGGTGATCGCCGGCACGTCAGGGCCGGGCGTCACGGGCGGTCGGGGGGCCATGCGGGCCAGGGCCGCAGGCGAGGGCGCCGAAGGGCGCGGGGCGTTGGTCTCGTCACTCACAGCCCCGAGGTTACCCAAGGGCGGGGCGCGTGGGGGCCCGCACGTAGGGTTGGACCGTGCTGACCCTCTCCTTCCCGGCGCAGGCCTTCGGGACCAACTGCTATGTCATCGCCGATGCTCCCGGCGAGGAGTGCCTCATCGTCGACCCCGGTATCGGCATCGAGGAGACTCTGCGGGAGGTGCTCGCGACACACCGGCTCAAGCCGGCAGCGGTCCTCCTCACGCATGGTCACATCGACCACATCTTTTCCGTGACCCCGGTGTGTGGTGGAGACCTCGCGGCCTACATCCACACCGACGACAGGTACCGGCTGGTCGACCCGTTGGGGTCCTCGTCCCTTGGACCGCAGCTGAGCGGCATGCTCGAGCAGCAGTTCGGCAAGAAGGTCACCTGGCGCGAGCCCGAGACCATTGTCGAGGTCACCGACAGCCAGACGGTGACGGTGGCCGGGATCGACCTCGACGTCATCCACGCGCCAGGACACACCGAGGGATCGGTGATGTTCGCGATGGGACAGGTCCCTGAGGGTGTTCCTGCCGAGGCGGAGGTGGACCGCACGCTCATCACCGGTGACGTGCTCTTCGCTGGATCCATCGGTCGCACGGACCTGCCCGGCGGGTCCCACGAGGCCATGCAGGACTCCCTTCGTCGGGCCGTCCATCCGCGCGCCGACTCAAGCCTCGTCCTGCCCGGTCACGGCCCGGCCACCACGCTGGGTCGTGAAAAGGCGACCAACCCGTATCTGCAAGGACTGTCATGAGCACCCCCCGCGCCACCAAGGTCACCCCTCTCTCCGGCTTCCCGGAGTACCTGCCCGAGCAGCGGGTCGTCGAGCAGCACTTCATCGACGTCATCCGCGCGACCTTCGAGCTGCACGGGTTCCCGTCGATCGAGACCCGGTCGGTCGAGCCGGTCGAGCGTCTGGTGGGCAAGGGCGGTGATGCCGACAAGGAGATCTACGGGATCCACCGTCTGGCCGAGGACGACGCGAGCAGCGCTGGGCGGGAGAGCGAGCTGGGTCTGCACTTCGACCTCACCGTGCCCTTTGCCCGGTACGTCGTCGAGAACGCCGGTCGGTTGAACTTCCCCTTTCGCCGCCACCAGATCCAGAAGGTCTGGCGGGGGGAGCGCCCCCAGGAGGGTCGCTACCGCGAGTTCACCCAGTGCGACATCGACATCGTCGACACGGGGGAGCTGGCGCCGCACTTCGAGGCCGAGATGCCGCTCGTCATGGCCGAGATCTTCGCGAAGCTGCCGATCCCGCCGATGGTCATCCAGGTCAACAACCGCAAGATCCCTGAGGGTTTCTACCGCGGCCTGGGGATCGAGGACGTCGCGGGCACGCTGCGGATCGTCGACAAGCTCGACAAGATCGGTCCGGACAAGGTGGCGGCCCTGCTCGTCGAGGCCGGGCGCACGCAGGAGCAGGCGCAGGCCTGCCTCGAGCTGGCCACCATCCGCACCGAGGACACCTCCTTCGTGGAGCAGGTGCGTGCGCTCGGCGTGCAGCACCCGGTGCTCGACGAGGGTCTGGCCGCCCTGTCGGCTGTCATCGAGACCGGCGCTGCCGCCGCTCCCGGTGCGATGGTCGCGGACCTGAAGATCGCCCGCGGCCTGGACTACTACACGGGCACGGTCTACGAGACCCAGCTGGTCGGGTACGAGTCCTGGGGGTCCTTCTGCTCCGGCGGCCGGTACGACGAGCTCGCCAGTGACGGCAAGAACACCTATCCCGGCGTCGGCATCTCGATCGGTCTGTCGAGGCTGCTCGGCCTGCTGCTGGGCAAGGGGCTGGTCGGCGCGAGCCGCAAGTCGCCCTCCGCGGTGCTCGTGGCCGTCACGGACGAAGGGAGCCGTCCCGCCTCCGTCGTCGTGGCGACGGCTCTGCGGGCGCGGGGGATCCCGTGCGAGGTCGCGCCTGCGGCCGCGAAGTTCGGCAAGCAGATCCGCTTCGCCGAGCGTCGAGGCATCCCGTATGTCTGGTTCCCCGGGGCCGCGGAGTCCGGGGTCGACCAGATCAAGGACATCCGCTCGGGTGAGCAGGTCGACGCCAACGCCGTGACGTGGGAGTGCCCCGTGGAGGACCTGCGACCACAGGTCATCGCGCTGGGGGAGTAGGGCTCAATCCGGTCCCGGCCGCCGCCATGTCCACTCACGGCCCCGCAAGGATGCGTCCTGGCGGAGGTCCTCGGGCGGGTTCCACGTGACCGGCCCCAGCGGGGACAGCCGGCGTCCGGCCCGATCCCGAGCGATGAGGTCGGCGGCTTCCCAGCCGTCGTCGGTGATCTCGCCGGGCACTGGCGTGCTCTCGGCGACGAACGCAATCCGGTAGCCCGCCTGCTGGACCAACGTCTCGACCTTGCTGAGAGAGATCGCTGAAGCGTCCATCTCCATCCTGCCCAGCGACGCGTGGCTCCACCCGAGGTCAGCAGCAAGCCGTCGCTGGCTGAGCCCGCGGATGCGGCGCAGTCTGCGGGAGATCAGGCCCACGCGCTTGCTGGTGACGACCCGACGGCGCGCGGCCTCAATCTCTGCCGACTTGATCGGGAGCGAACGACCGCGGGCGGGGGCCACGTATGGGGCGTCGTCGTCGACGACATTTGGCCAGTAGAGGCAGTCCAGACAGTCCTCGCAGTCGCCAGGCTCCACGCATACCTCACACTCCATGGGGCAGGTGATGAGTGGTTGCTCCTGCGGGTACCGGTCGACTGACGCCATGCCGAGAGTCTGCGGCGCGGGCACGACGCGCGAGGTCCCACCTGCCGTGCTGTGGACGACTGGTCCTTCTCGCATATGGATGGGGAGAAAGTGCGCGCAGACGTCGTCGTGGTTGGCCCTCTGCCGTTGCTCCGTACTGTGGTCCACCAGCGCACCTGTTGGTCGAATGGCCGCGAGTCACCAGGTGAGTCGCCAGCGTGGTTCACCGTACGGAGCAACGGCAGGGGCGCAGACAAACACGCTTGGCAGGCAATTGATCGCCCCGGTCTGCCCGCGGGAGCTGATCAGGCAGAAGCTCGATCAGGCAGAAGCTCGATCAGGCGGAGGCTCTGTCAGACGGCCGAGACCTTCCGGCCGGGCGGACGCAGCCCGCAGTCGGCCAGCTCGAGCAGGGCGAGCTCGTGGATCACTTCGGAGTCACCCCGGCGCCACGCGCCGGTCGGGTCACCACTGATCCGCGCGAGCCGCTGCAGGGGTTGGTTGGCCATGGCTCGTAGAGCGAAGAGGTCGAGGTCGTCGACGGAGTCGACCAGCGACTGGGCGGCCGTGGCCCGCCGCACGAAGCGCCACCGCGACGCCAACCAGAAGGCTGCCACGATCAGGATCGGGGTGAGCGCGGTGACCCATCCCAAGGTCGTCGCGAGGGTCTCGACGGCCGTGACCAGGTCACGCCCCGCGTCCTCGATCGAGGTTCCGGCTCCCGCTGCGTCACGGAAGGGCTTGGCCACCTTGTCGTCGAGGATCGGCAGACCGTCGACGTTGTCGCCCGCGCCGGTCAGCTTCTCCCGGAAGCCACGGCCGGCGCTCTCCAGCCGGTGACCCGGCTCGCTGAGCCGCAGCGTCGACGCGTGCACGGCCATCCCGATCCGTGCCCAGAGCACGATCCAGCCGAGCATGAGGAGGTCCGTGAGGATTTGCCCGGTCCGACGGGCGGGGAGGTCCGCATAGAGCTTCATGGGCCCATTACACTCCCCATGTGGTCGCGACCACCCGTGGGCACAATGGAGTGTCCACGGCACCACATCGCAGACGTCAGGAGCAGCTCCGGTGACCTCGACGCCCCTGACCCGGGCTGTGCGGACGTGGCTCACCCAGCTGGACGTCGAGCGGGGCGTGTCCGGCCACACGCTGTCGGCCTACACCCGCGACTCACGCCGGTACCTCGACCACCTCGCCTCGCACGGGATCACCGACCCGACCGAGGTCACCGAGAGCCACGTCTCCGCCTTCCTTGCCGCGCTGCGCTCCGGCGACGACGAGCACCCACCCTTGGCAGCGAGCTCAGCCGCACGGACCCTCGTGGCCATCAGGGGCCTGCACAGGTTCCTCGCCCTCGAGGGGCTCACTCCCACCAACCCGGCCGAGGACGTCGCCCCGCCCACACCCCCTTCGCGGCTGCCCAAGGCCATCGGGCTGGACGAGGTCGCCCGCCTCATCGACGCAGCCGGCGTCGGTGACGGCGCCGTCCCCCTGCGGGACCGGGCCCTCCTGGAGCTCCTGTACGCGACCGGAGCCCGCATCTCCGAGGTCGTCGGTCTCGACATCGACGACCTCGACCTGGACGTCGGTGCCGTCCGCCTCCTCGGCAAGGGGAGCAAGGAGCGAGTCGTCCCCGTCGGCTCCTACGCCACGCAGGCCGTCCAGGCCTGGCTCGTGCGCGGACGGCCCGACCTGTCGACCCACGGCAGGGCGGGACCGGCGCTCTTCCTCAACCGGCGCGGAGCCCGGCTGTCACGACAGAGCGCCTGGGCCGCCATCACGGCCGCCGCGGAGCGGGCCGGTCTGACCGGGCACGTCTCGCCGCACACCCTGCGCCACTCCTTCGCCACCCACCTGCTGGAAGGCGGAGCCGACGTCCGAGTCGTCCAAGAGCTGCTCGGGCACGCCTCCGTGACGACCACGCAGATCTACACGATGGTCACCGTGCAGCAACTGCGCGAGGTCTACGCGCAGAGTCACCCCCGTGCCCGCTGATAGTGTCGGCGCTGATCAGCGAGAGGCTGACCGACCGCCAGACCCGATGGAGTGATCCGACTGTGGCATCCGAGGTGACGCCGCCGCTCGACTTCGAGCACGACCTGACCCAGTACGGTCCGACGGGCCGGCCCCTGCCCACCTTCCCGGAGCCAGCCCCGCTGGACTCGCACGGACCGGCGCGCATCATCGCCATGTGCAACCAAAAGGGCGGGGTCGGCAAGACGACCACGACGATCAACCTGGGTGCCGCACTGGCTGAGGCCGGCCGCCGCGTCCTGCTCGTGGACTTCGACCCCCAGGGGGCGTTGTCCGTGGGGCTGGGCGTCCCGACCCACACGCTCGACATCACGATCTACGACCTGCTCGTCTCCCGCGGGCACGAGATCTCCGAGATCATCCAGCACACCTCGGTCGAGGGCCTGGACGTCGCCCCGGCCAACATCGACCTGTCTGCAGCAGAGGTGCAGCTCGTGGGCGAGGTCGCTCGCGAGCAGATCCTCTCGCGTGTCCTGCGTCCCATCCTGGACGACTACGACGTCATCCTCATCGACTGCCAGCCTTCCCTCGGCCTGCTCACCGTCAACGCCCTCACGGCTGCCCACGGTGTCGTCATCCCGCTGGAGACCGAGTACTTCGCCATGCGCGGCGTCGCCCTGCTCGTGGAGACGATCGACAAGATCACCGACCGGCTCAACCCCGGCCTGACCGTCGACGGCA
>JAKDKQ010000254.1 GCA_030453295.1 Janibacter sp. | reverse complement strand
CCATCGCAGCCTCGACGTCGGCCGCCCGATCGGCGACCGCATAGGTCCCGCTCAGCCCGAGCGCCATGGCCTCGCGACGCCCGATGAGGACCTGCCCGGCGAGCGCGATCGCGGGGGTCGCGTGGCCCGCAGCCAGCTGGGCGACACCGGCCACGACCTTGCCCTGCAGGCTCTGCCAGTCCAGCGCCCCCTCCCCCGTGATCACGAGGTCAGCAGCTGCGACGAGGCCGGACATCCCGACGGCCTCCAGGACGATCTCCACGCCGCTCACCCGGCGAGCCCCGAGGAGCATCAGGCCGTACCCGACCCCGCCGGCGGCGCCCGCCCCGGGTTCCCGGTCGAGGCGTCGCTCGCGGCCGCTCAGCAGGTCCGTCCGCGGGGGGAGCACGCGACGCACCTGGTCGGCGAAGTGCCCCACCGCGCCCTCGAGCACCTGTGACTGCTCGGGCGAGGCTCCCTTCTGCTCCGAGAAGACCGCGCTGGCTCCCTGCAGTCCCAGCAACGGGGAGGCGACATCCGTCGCGGCGACCAGCTCGACCCCGGCGAAGCGCTCGCGGGTCGCAACCAGGTCGGCGAGGTCGCCCTCGCGGGTGGCGATGAGCCCTGCTCCCCCGCCCCCCAGCACGTCGCGCGGACCGGCACCCAGGGCCGCGAGCATCCCCGCCCCGGCGTCATTGGTCGACGAGCCACCCAGACCGACCACGATGCGGTCGGCGCCCTGGGCGAGTGCGGCCTCGAGCAGCTCGCCGAGGCCCCACGTGCTCGTCAGGCCGGGGTCGCGCTCGGGGACCTCGAGCAGGTGCAGGCCGATGGCCTGGGCCGACTCCACCCAGGCGGTGCGTCGGCCCCCTTCGTCGGTGGTGATGTGCAGGGCTGCCGGGACGGGGCCACCACGAGGGCCGGCCACGGTCACGATCGAGGACTCGCCGGGCACGCTCGCGGTGAGGACGTCGAGGAATCCGGGACCGCCGTCGGAGAGGGGGACGACGGTGAGCAGGTCGTCCGGCGCCCACGCGCGCCAGCCCTCGGCCATGGCCTCGGCCGCCTGGGTCGCGGTGAGGGTGCCGGTGAAGCAGTCAGGGGCGATGATCACGTGCACATGTGGACTCTACCGAGCCGCTCGGGATGGCTGTGGGAGCATGCCATCCGTGAGCGCCACGACGCAGTCCTCGCCGAAGCCCCTGTCCTTGCTCGTCCTCGGGCAGGGCACCGACCCGCACTCCGAACGAGGTGTGGAGTGTCCCGGCGACCTGCCGGCACCGTCCGACCCCGGTCTCGTCGCCCGTGCCCGCGCGGCCAAGGAGGCCCTCGGGGACACGGTCTTCGTCCTCGGGCACCACTACCAGCGCAACGAGGTCATCGAGTTCGCCGATGTCACCGGTGACTCCTTCAAGCTGGCCAAGGAGGCCGCGGCCCGTCCGGATGCTCCGTACATCGTCTTCTGCGGTGTGCACTTCATGGCCGAGTCCGCCGACATCCTGACCAACGACGAGCAGACCGTGGTCCTGCCCGACCTCGCCGCTGGCTGCTCGATGGCCGACATGGCCGCGCTGCACCAGGTCGAGGACTGCTGGGACGAGCTCGTCGAGGCCGGCGTCGCCGACGTGACGGTGCCCGTCACCTACATGAACTCCTCCGCCGCGATCAAGGCCTTCACCGGTCGACACGGCGGGACGATCTGCACCTCCTCCAATGCCAAGACGGCGCTGACCTGGGCCTTCGACGAGCAGGGCGGGGTCGAGGGCGAGGGCAAGGTCCTCTTCCTCCCCGACCAGCACCTGGGCCGCAACACCTGGGCGCGCGACCTCGGCCGTGGCCTCGACGACTGCGTGGTCTGGGACCCGCACCAGCCGATGGGCGGGTTGACGATCGAGCAGATCCGCGACGCCCGGATGATCCTGTGGCGCGGGCACTGCTCGGTGCACGGGCGCTTCTCGGTCGAGGCCGTGGAGACGGCCCGGAGGGAGATCCCGGACGTGCGCGTCATCGTGCACCCGGAGTGCCGCCACGAGGTCGTCTCGCTCGCTGACGAGGTCGGCTCGACGGAAAAGATCATCAAGACCGTCGCCGCCGCTCCCCCGGGCACGAAGTGGGTCGTGGGCACCGAGCTCAACCTCGTGCAGCGGCTCGGGCAGATGTTCCCGGAGCAGGAGATCAGCTTCCTGGAGAAGAACGTCTGCTACTGCTCGACGATGAACCGCATCGACCTGCCCCACCTCGTCTGGGCACTCGAGTCCCTCGTCGAGGGGCGCGTGGTCAACCCGATCGTCGTCGACACCGAGGTCGCGCACTGGGCCAAGGTCGCGCTCGACCAGATGCTGGCTCTGCCGGGCGAGACCTCCACGGACTGAGGCTGTTCGGTCGTCCGATTCCCGGGTGGGGACGCCTGAGAGCCGGGTGGAGGTATGCGCGCGGACGATTCGTCCGCGAGTCGACATCCACCCCGGGACGAAGGGGGGATCCCCCGACTCCTCACCCGGTCGCCTGGGAGAGATCGTCCCCACCCACGACACGTCCGGGCAGATCATCCACAGCCAGCAGGCGACCCTCGCTCCCGGTGCACCATCGCCGTGGGATGGGGTCATGGACACGCGCATCCTCGGGATCCACGACACAGCGACGGCGGCTGCCGCACCCCACGGCGGCGTCATCAGCCGCTCACGTCTGCGCACCCTCGGCATCAACCGTGACGAGGTGCGCCTCCAGCTGCGTCAGCGCAGGTGGGTCGCGCACGGGCGGTGGACCATCGCGACCCACACCGGTGACCTGGGCGATCTGGCCCGGCGATGGCGTGCAGTCTGGGAGGTCGGCGCGGGCATCGCGGCACTGGATGGCCCCACCGCCCTGCAGCATGCCGGTCTCGAGCGGTGGAACGACGACCTGGTGCACGTCTCCGTCCCGCACACCGCCAGCATCACCCCGGTCGACGGCGTCGTCGTGCACAAGGTGCGCTCTCGCCCGCCATCACTCCTGGCACCCGGTGAGCTCCCGGTGGTCAGACCGGCACCGGCTGCCGTGCGCGCCGCCCACTGGGCCGTGTCCGACCGACAAGCGGCACTCGTCCTCATCATGCCGGTGCAGCAGCGGCTGTGCACCGGTGCGCAGCTCCTCGAGGCCACGAGCCTCGTACGGGGCCGGACCCGTCGAGCACTGATCGCAGGAGTGGCCTGCGACGTCGCCCTCGGCGTCCAGGCGTTGGGCGAGCTGGACTTCGCGGCGCTGTGCCGTCGGTACCGACTCCCGGAGCCGGCCCGTCAGGTCGTGCGCAACGGACCGCGCGGACGCGTCTACCTCGACGTGAGGTGGGACTGCGGGCTCGTCGTCGAGATCGACGGCGCCGGCCACCGGTGGGGTCTCGCCGTCACGGACGACAACCTCCGGCAGAACTCCGTGACCCTCCACGGCGACACCGTCCTGCGCATCGACGTGCTCGGGCTGCGCATCGCGGAGGAGCAGTTCATGGGTCAGGTCGTGGCCGCTCACACCCGACTGGCCGGTCGGCGCCTCGCCGGGTGACTCTGGGCGACGGCGGGCCCCGGGCCGCGGGCCGCGGGTGGATGCCGACTCGCCGACGATTCGTCAGCGCGTCCACCTCCACCCGGGCGGGTGGTGGCTCAGGTCAGCCGAGCACGCAGTGTCCCGACGCCCTCCCCGCTGACGCGGTCGAGGTAGACGGAGCGGCCCGACATCACCAT
>JAKDKQ010000253.1 GCA_030453295.1 Janibacter sp. | reverse complement strand
AGGGGGTCAGCTCGGGTCGATCCGGATCGCCCCGATACCGCTCTCGACCGTGATGCGACGCGAGGACGTGCTGTCGTTGCCCAGGTTGTTGATCACGTCCGAGGAGCCACCCGAGGTGTCGACCCGGTAGCCCTCGGTGTCGGGCACCCGGACCGTGGCCTCACCGACGCCGACGCGCACGTCGACGCTGCGCGGGGGCTCGACGGCCTCGTAGTCGATCGCACCCACGCCGATGTCGGCGCTGACGGTCTCGGCCCCGGACTCGGTGATGGACACATCGCCGACACCGACCTGGAGGTCGAGGTCGCCGCTCGTCCCCTCGAGCGAGACCGCCCCGACGCCGTGCTCGATCGTCAGGTCGGTGTCGGCCGGCACGATGACGAGCCAGTCGACCCGGCACACGGTGCCCAGGCTCGGTCGCGGGCAGGAGGCGGTCAGGCTGGTCGCCCCGCCCGAGGTGCGCACGGCACTCGTGGGCTTGCCCAGACCCCAGGTGCTGGTGATGACGGCACGAGGTCGCTCACCTGCCTCCGCCGCACGGAAGCGCACGTCACCGACCTCCCCGGAGAAGCGCACTGCCCCGTTGGCCGTGATCGGTTGCTCACGTGTCTGGGACTGCTTGAGCATCGGGCCGACGAGGCTGAGCCCCGCCACGAGGAGCAGCCCGAGCGTCACCAGGAGCGCCAGGACCCGGATCGGGCCGACCGGGGTACGCGAAGGGGGTGTCGCCGCGGTCTCGTGCACGGCCTGGTCACGGCGGCCCTCCCGCTCGCGGGAGGCATCGGTGCGGTAGCGCTCGCGCAGCTCGGGGTCGGTGGGCTCACCCGGCCGAGGGGGCCACTGGGTCGTGGGGGTCGTGGTCATCGGTCAGTCCTCCTGGTCGAGCCAGCGGAGCACGGCGAGCACGCGTCGGTGATCGCCATCGGCCGGGGGCAGGTCGAGCTTGGTGAAGATCGAGGTCACGTGCTTCTCCACGGCCCCGTCGGAGACGTAGAGCTCCTTGCCGATCGCGGAGTTGGTGCGCCCCTGGGCCATCAGGCCGAGGACATCGCGCTCGCGTGGCGTGAGGGCGGCGAGCGGGTCGACATTGCGCGCCCGGGTGAGCAGCTGGGTGACGACCTCCGGGTCGAGCACGGTCCCGCCGGAGGCGACGTCCCGCAGTGCCGCGATGAAGTCGCTCGTGTCGGCGACGCGGTCCTTGAGGAGGTACCCCACCCCCTTCGACCTCCCTGCGACGAGCTCGGTCGCGTACTGCTCCTCGACGTACTGGGAGAGGACCATCACGGAGATCTCGGGGTGACGCTCGCGGACGGCGAGCGCGGCGACGATGCCTTCGGAGGTGAAGGTCGGGGGCATCCGCACGTCGACGACGACGAGGTCGGGCCGGTGCTCGTCGACGGCGGCGATGAAGCTCTCCCCGTCGGGGCAGGCGGCCGCGACGTCGAAACCCGCGGAGGTCAGCAGGCGCACGATCCCGTCGCGCAGCAGCACGGAGTCCTCGGCCAGCACCACCTTGGTGGGGCTCTCGGTGTGGGTCGGGTCGGTCATCACAGGCTCCGTCCGGTGCGAAGGGGGAGGGTCGCGGTCAGCGTGGTCGGTCCCCCGTCAGGGGAGGTCACCTCGAGCGTGCCGTCGACGGCGGTGACCCGCTGGCGCAGCCCGGTCAGGCCGGTCCCGAGCGTGGGGTCGGCGCCTCCGCGTCCGTCGTCCGTGACGACGGCGGTGAGCCGCTCGGCGTCGGTCGTGACGACGACCTCGGCGTGCTGGGCGCCGGAGTGCTTGGCGACATTGGTCAGGGCCTCGCTGACGACGAAGTAGGCGATCGCCTCGGTCGTCGGGTCGAGCCGGCCGACGTCACGGACCTCGACGGAGACGGGCACGGCCGAGCGGGCCGCCAGGGCGGGCAGCGCCGCCTCGAGACCGCGGTCGGCGAGGATCGGCGGGACGATGCCGCGGGCGACGTGGCGCATCTCGACGATCGCCTCCTTGGCCGAGCGGTGGGCCTCGTCGACGAGCTGGGCCGCACCCTCGGGGTCGTCGCGGATGGCCTCCTTGGCCATGCCGAGCGTCATCGCGATCGACACCATGCGCTGCTGTGGCCCGTCGTGCAGGTCGCGCTCGATGCGGCGGCGCTCCGCCTCGACCGAGTCGACGGCCTCGCGGCGGGAGTCGGTGAGGGTGTCGACGCGGGCGGTGAGGTGGGCGACGACCTTGCGCTCGTCCCGGCCGAGGAGCCAGCGGGCGAGCATGACGTCGACCGAGGTGAGCAGGCTCGCCACGACGGGCATGAGCAGCAGCGTCACGAGGGCGACCGTCCACGCGGACGCCAGCTCCAGGGTGCCGTCGACCCGCAGGACGCCGAAGATCGAGATGCCGTCATCGGGGATGCGGCTGCCGAGCAGCGGGACGAAGAGGATGAGCAGCGCCTGGGCGAGGACGGCCAGGGTCAGCCAGCCGATGACGCTCCCCCACATGGCGTGCAGCGCGAGATAGGCAGTGCTGCGCCACGAGTGCTGGTCGAGGAGCAGCCGGCGCCACAGCGGCTGCACCCGGCGCGGCGGCGGGTCGACCCGGCGACCGGTCAGCGCCACGATGCGGTGCCGCTCGGCGTGCCCGATGACTCCGCACAGCCACACGAGGGGCACGAGCAGGAGGAGGCCGACGCCGCCGGCACTGACGAGCGCCAGCGCGCCGAGGACGAAGACGATGAGCAGCATCGCAACAAAGGCGGTCAGCGTGCTCGTGACGAGGAGCAGCACGCTGCCCCAGCCGGCGAGCCAACGACGCGGCAGGCTGGTCCGCTGCAACGGTGGGGAAAGGGTCTGGGTGGTCACGAGAACAAACCTACGGAGACGCGACCCGCGGGTCTGCCCTGCGCTCCCCCATCTCGAAGGGGGGATGTCCCCCCTTCGTCCCCGGTGGTCAGGCGTACTTGCGGGCCATCTCCACGGACTGCATGACATAGCCGCCGCCGAAGATCACCGCGTGGACCATGACGGGGAAGAGCTGGTGCAGGCCCACTCGCTCCTGCCAGCCGTCCGCGAGCGGGGCCGCCTCGTCGTAGGCCGCGATGATCCGCGCGATGTGCGGCGCGGTGAAGAGGAGCAGCATCGCGAGGTCGGTCTCGGCGTGGCCGCCGTGAGCCGCCGGGTCGATCAGGACGGCGCCCTGGCGGGTCCACAGGATGTTGCCCGCCCACAGGTCACCGTGGATGCGGGCGGGGGGCCGACCGTCGTCGAACTCGCCGGACTCCAAGCGGGTGGCGACCCGCTCGAAGGCGTCGCCGTCGTCGGTCCACAGCCCCTTGGACTGCCCGACGCGCAGCAGGTGCCGGATGCGCTGCTCGGCGAAGAAGGCGCCCCACGTCTCGCTGACCTCGAGCGGCATCGGGATCGGGGACTCCGCGGGACCGATGAACCCGTGGCTGCTCCACCGGGCCGGTGGCGCACCGAAGGCCGGCGCCCCGGCCGCGTGGGTCGCGGCGAGCGCGATGCCGAGCTCGTCGGCCTGCACATTGGTCGAGGGGGCCGGGTCGTACTGGAGGAGGTCGATGTGGTCGATGTCGACATCCTGCAGCTCCGCGATGGTGGCGCCGCCCTCGGCCTGGGCCTCGGCGAGCCACAGCAGACCCGCGGCCTCCCAGGAGGAGTAGCCACGCGGGGCGGCAGAGGTGTCCTTGCGATACGTGCGGGGCGGCTT
>JAKDKQ010000252.1 GCA_030453295.1 Janibacter sp. | reverse complement strand
GCGCCACCTCGTAGAGCTTGGTGTTGGTCTCGTTGGAGCGTCGACGCAGGACCTCGAAGGCGCGGTTGAGGCTGAGCCCGTACCGCTCCATGAGGATGCCTTGAGCGGCACCGATCACCAGGCGGTTCTGCAGGGCGCTGCGCAGCCCGGTGATCTCCCGTGCGAGGCCCAGCGCCACCGATGCCAAGCGCGCGTACACCATGGCGCGGTCGATGGCGTCCTGGTCGAAGCCGTCGACGGAGTCCGAGTACATGTTCAGACTGGCGAACCGGGGAGCGGAGTAGTCCAAGCGCACGCTCAGGGAGGAGCGCACACCGAGCTCGCTCGCCGAACCGGCCCACAGGGGCCAGCGCGCCTCGTTCTGCGTGTCGCGCACCAGGGCGATCTCCTGCTCGCTCAGGACGGACAGGCACGGACCTTGGTCCATCTCGAACTGCAGCTCGTCGACGTGCTTGGCCGTGGGGTCGGTGCTCGCAGCGATCTCGACGGAGGAGCCGTGGCGGAGGAAGACGCTGCACATGGTGCAGCCGGGGACGTTCTTCACCGCCTCGGTCACGACCTGCTGCAGGGTGTAGTCCTCCTCGGGCTCCTGCGACAGGGCCTCGACGATGCGGGCCAGCTGATCGTTGTGCATGAGTCACCTATCAAGGGTCGGCGCGTCGTCCTGGTCAGAGCATGGCTGATGGAAGGTCAGAGGTCACGCCCGGGGTCCCGTCCGGCTCACCAGGCCATCGACCAGTAGCGTCGCCAACTCATCTCCTGACTCGACACCAGGTGGGTGGCGACCCTGGCCGCCGGCGCAGACCGCAGCACGTCGGCGCTGATCGGGACGACGAGGTCGACCTCGTCGTCCAGCACGAGCTGGAGTGGAAGTGGTCGGTGACGAGGGATGGCGCCCTTCAGACGGACGACCAACCACTGGGGGCTCCTCGACTCGGCGTCGGACAGGACATCGCTGACGCGGCCGAGGAGGACGCCCGTGCGCGTGCGCACCGCCCGGCCCAGGTACCTGCCCGCAGTGGCGAGTGGATCCGGCACAACATGACTCCCTGACTGACGATTCATCTCACACGGTGGTGACTACCCGAGGGCAGGACATCCATGCACCGTCTACGTCATCAAGCGAGTGTTCCCGTTGCCTGCACCGATGGCGTGTGCTTTGATCTGAGGACAAATTCCGGCTCGTGACCGTGGCTGGGTGTGGTTCCTTTTTTTGGGAAGGCCCCCCATGTCAACGATGTCGCATTCCGTCCACGAGAGCCGTGACCAGGAAGCCGCCGAGCTGCTCACGCGAGCCTACGAGCACAGCGATGCCGCTGAGGCCAGTCGTCTGCGGGAGCAGGTCGTCGTCCGCAACCGCGGACTCGCCCTCGCTCTGGCCCGCCGCTTCGAGGGCCGAGGGATCGAGAGCGAGGACCTGGAGCAGGTGGCCATGCTCGGTCTCGTCCTCGCCGCCCGGCGTTACCGACCGGATCGCGGCCACGGCTTCACCGCCTTCGCCGTGCCGACGATCAACGGCGAGCTGAAGCGGTACTTCCGCGACCACGGCTGGGCCGTGCGCCCACCGAGGGGTCTGCAGGAGCTGCACCACGACGTGCGCGACGCCATCGCCCACCTGCGCCAGGAGAAGCAGCGCGAGGTCGATGACGCGGACGTGGCCAAGGAGCTCGATATCGACGTGGAAGCGGTGCGCGACGCCCGTGCCGCGGGGGAGCGCTACCGGTCCTCATCGCTCGACATGCCCGTCGGTGGTGAGTCGTCCATGCCCCTGTCCGACACCCTCTCCTCGGACGAGGATCCCTACACCAGGTCGGTGACGCTGATCTCGCTCCGAGCGGCGATGAAGGATCTCGACGCGAGGGAGCGGCGGATCATCAGCCTGAGGTTCGGCGCAGACCTCACCCAGAAGGAGATCGGGGAGCGGATCGGCGTCAGCCAGATGCAGGTCTCGCGGATCCTCACGAGCATCTGCACGCGCCTGCGCAGCCGGATCGAGGCTTGAGGAGGGAGGTCGGCCCCCGGGGTCACCAGGTCCAGGCGAAGCCGAAGGCCCCGGGCCCGGCGTCCTCCATGACGAGGGAGGCGCGGTTGGCCTCGTCGAGCTGCACGACGTCGTGGAAGTGGAAGTCCTGACCCGGGGGCCGTTCGACACGTGTCACCTGTGCGGGCGCCGTCTCGAACTCCACCGAGACGACGAGCGAGCGGGCGGTGTGTGGCGGGCCCCAGACGAATCCGTCGGAGTCGGCCAGGTGCGCCGCGGGATCGCTGTTGTCGTCGACCTGGTAGGCGTACGCGTGCGTCTCGCCCTTGGCCAAGGCGCGGGGGAGCGCCACCTCGAAGACGACGACATTGCTCTCGGGGAAGTCACGCCGACTGCGCAGGCGGCACCCGAGCAGCGGAGTGAACTCCAGGTCCGCCGCCGATGTCCCCTCGTCGCCGCTCTGCACGTTGAAGACCCGGTCCATCCCGTCCTCGACGGCGATGATGGCCGAGTGGCACTCGGTGTGGGCCAGGCGTCGATCCGTGGACACCCGGGTGCGCCACACCTGGCTGATGACGCGATAGCTGCCGAGCGTGCCGCGGGTGAACGCATCGATGTGCTCGATCTCGCTCAGGTGCGGGGCGACGAGCAGCTGATCGAAGCCCGCCTGCGGCGGCGTGGCCCAAGCATGCATGAACTCCGCCTGCGTCTCGGGCGACAAACCCAGGGTGAGGACGATCTGCTGCAGGGTCGCGATCTGCGGGGTGAGGATCTCGCCGCGCTCGAGCCCTCGGATCGTGCGCACGCTGACTCCGGACAGGCGGCTCAAGCCGCTCTGCGTGTGTCCGCTCTCGCGTCGGAGCCGGCGGAGCCACGTGCCGCCAGGGGACTGCCTCATGCCAACACCTTGCCTGAAACCCGCGGGCCCCGTCGTCGCTTGCCCTGCCCCAACGTCGCGGAGGGGCCGTCCTCGATGAGGACGGCCCCTCAATCCCTCGATCCCCGGAGCTCTCGCGGGTCAAGGTATGACTCAGAGCCATGCGCGTGCCAGAGGATGAGGTCAACTTGCCGTCAACTTGCCGCTGGGCAGCAGGAGGCGGGCGGACTCCGCCTATCCTCAGCGCGTGGAGTTCGCGAGATTCGGCACGACGACGTGGTCCGACCCCGTCGAGGTCAGCCACGACCCGGCCGACCTCGAGTCCGGGAGCTGGGCCGTCGTGCTCGACTTCGAGGGGAAGCTCACCGCGGTCCGCTTCGCGCGTCGGGACGAAGGGGGAGCCGTCCCCGGTGACCCGTCTCGCTGGCAACCCGTCACCGACTGGACCTCCTCGCTGGGTCGTGCGGCCTACGTCGCCGGGGTCGAGACGATCCGCTCGAGCATCGCGGCGGGGACCGTCTACCAGGTCAACCTCACGACCATGCTGCAGGCGCCATTGCCCGAGCACGCCCGGCTGCCCGATCTGGCCGCGGTTCTCGCACAGGGCAACCCCGCTCCCTTCGCCGGCATCGTGCATGTGCCCTCCGTCGGGGTGGACGTGGTGACCGCCTCGCCCGAGCGCTATCTCACCCGGACCGGGGACCTGCTGTGCTCCAGCCCGATCAAGGGCACGGCCCCGACCCTCGATCAGATGCTCGCCAAGGACTTCGCGGAGAACGTCATGATCGTCGACCTCGTGCGCAATGACCTGCAGCGCGTCTGTGAGCCGGGGAGCGTTGTGGTGCAACGGCTCTGCGCGCCCGAG
>JAKDKQ010000251.1 GCA_030453295.1 Janibacter sp. | reverse complement strand
ACATTGCCGCAGGTCTCGCAGAAGGTGACCTTGTCCTTGACGTCGCTGAGGGTCTGGACCAGCCGCTGCACATCCTGCGGATCGGCTTGCAGCAGGTGGAAGGCGATCCTCTGGGCACTCTTGGGACCGACGCCGGGGAGTCTCCCGAGCTCGTCGATCAGGTCCTGGACCACGCCTTCGTACACGCCTTGACCCTACGCCGAACCATCGACGCCGTGGGACACCGAGGCGGCGCGCCGGTTACTCCTCGCGAATGACCGTGCCGCCGAGGATCCGCTCGATGACCGCCGGGCCGGCCGCACCGACGTCGACGATGTCCTCGTCGTCGTCACTGACCGACGAATCATCCGGCTCGCGGGGCTCCGTGGGCTCCGGCGGTGAGCTCGGAACCGCCGGAGCGGGTGTGGGTGCTGCGGTTGCCCATGCAGGCGCTGAGGACGCATTGGCGGCGCCACTCCCCCAGTCAGGTCCGGACGACCCGGCCGGGCTGCCGGAAGGCGCAGCGACGCCCACGTCTGTGGGGGGCACGCTCTGGCGCGGTCCTGCGGCCGCGTTCCGAGCGGCCGATCCGCCACCACCGCCACCACCGCCGGCAGCGGTGGGCGCGGAAGCGGGGGCACTCGTGGCCTGCGAGCCCCCGCCCGCGGGCGGGGAGCCGATGTCATGCAGCGTGCCCTCGACCTGGGCGTCCACCCCGAGGGTGTCGATGAGCGCCTGTCGCACGACCTCCGCGTGAGAGCCCATGCGGAAGGCATTGGCCAGGCCCACCGTCGCGATGCCGAGCACCAGGCGCTGGCCGTCGTAGCTGAGCACCTGGGCGTGCTCGGAGAGGAAGGTCCAGGTGGCTCGCCGCATCTGGTAGATCCGCCCGAGGACGTCGGGCCAGCTGCGCCGCAGTGCCTCGACGTCGATCCCACCGACTGCGGGGGCGGCCTCGCCGACCGCTGGCTCCTGCGTCACGGGCTGCTCGGGCGCCACCGCAGCCGCGGGTGCGCGGTCGGCCTGCGGCGCGGTCTCCTGGCGAGGTGGCATCGAGTCGACCGGCGCGGGCGCAGGCTCTGGCTCCATGACGTCCGGCAGGTGCGATGACTGCGCAGACACCGCCGTCGGCTCCGCGGAAGGTTCGGGTGCAGGCGCTGGCACGGGCTGCATGGCAGGTGCGGGCGCGGGCGCGGGCGCGGGTGTCGGACGTTGCTGCACAGCAGGTGCAGCGCCGCCGTCTCCTGTGGGCACTCCCCCGACGTCGAGCCGCCGCTCCAACCGGTCCAGACGTGCGGCGTACCCGGCCTCACCGGCCGCTGCCGGCAGCAGGACACGCGCCGCGATGATCTCCAGCTGGACGCGGGGTGAGGTCGCGCCGGTCATCTCGGTCAGTCCGGCGTTGACGATGTCCGCCGCCCGCGAGAGGGATGCCGCACCAAAGACAGCGGACTGCTGCCGCATCCGCTCGATCTGGTCACCGGGCAGGCCACGCAGGATGGCTGCCGCGCCGTCGGGCGCCGCGGCCACGACGATGAGATCGCGGAACCGCTCGAGCAGGTCCTCCACAAAACGGCGTGGGTCGAGCCCCGTCTCGATGACCGAGTCGATGACCTTGAAGACACCTGCGGCATCGCCTGCGCCGAAGGCCGTGACGGCCGAGTCGAGCAGCTCGGAGTCGGTGAAGCCCAGCAGCGCTGCCGCCCGCTCGTAGGTCAGGCCCTGCGCGTCGCTGCCTGCCATGAGCTGGTCGAGGACGGAGAGCGAGTCACGCACCGACCCGCCGCCGGCCCGCACGACGAAGGAGAGCACGCCCGGCTCGACCTGCATGCCCTCTGCGGTGCAGAGCTCGGCCATGTAGTCCTGGAGTCGGGCGGGCGGGACGAGGCGGAAGGGGTAGTGGTGGGTGCGCGAGCGGATCGTGCCGATGACCTTCTCCGGCTCGGTCGTCGCGAAGATGAACTTCACGTGCTCGGGCGGCTCCTCGACGATCTTGAGCAGGGCGTTGAAGCCCTGCGGCGTCACCATGTGCGCCTCGTCGATGATGTAGATCTTGTAGCGGCTCTGGGCCGGGCCGAAGGAGGCCCGCTCGCGCAGGTCCCGGGCGTCGTCGACACCACCGTGGCTCGCTGCGTCGATCTCGATGACATCGACCGTGCCCGCGCCTCCACGAGCCAGGGCAGTGCACGAGTCGCACTCGCCGCACGGGATCGGCGTCGGACCCTGCTCGCAGTTGAGACAGCGGGCCAGGATGCGCGCACTCGTCGTCTTGCCGCAGCCGCGCGGGCCGGAGAAGAGGTAGGCGTGGTTGACCCTCCCGGAGCGCAGCGCCTGCATCAGGGGCTCGGTGACGTGCTCCTGCCCGATGACGTCGGCGAAGGACTCAGGACGGTAGCGGCGGTACAGGGCGGTGCTCACGGATGTGAGCCTACGTGCGGAGCACGACAGCGGCCTCCCCCGTGGGGAAGGCCGCTGTGGATGGTGCGATCAGGAACCCCGATCGTCTGCTCAGGAGCCCTGATTCTCTGGTCAGGAGCCCTGATTCTCTGGTCAGGAGCGAAGGGAGGAGGTCGCCTCGGTCAGTCGGGTCAGCTGTCGCAGGACATTGCCGATCTCCTTGGTACGACGCTCCGCCGGGGCGAAGATCTCACCGTCCTCGCCCGACTCCGCCTCGAGCATCGTCGAGAAGGAGACCTGCCCGCGCACGACGTGCATCTGCGCATTGGCCAGGATGGTGCGCCAGTGCTCCACGGCCCGCACGCCACCGTCGGCCCCGTAGGAGACGAGGGCTGCGCCCTTGTGGACCCATTCGGGGTACAGGACGTCAAAGGCGTTCTTGAGGGCGGCCGGCACCCCGTGGTTGTACTCCGGGGTGACGAAGACATAGCCGTCGAACTCGTCGATCGTGGTGCTCCACCGACGCGTCTTGGGGTTGTCGTACTGCCGCTTGGCCGCACCGGGAACCGTGGGCTCGTTGAGCAGGTCGAGGTCGTAGTCCGCGAGGTCGACGAGCTCGTACTCGGCGTCATCACGCCCCTCCACCTGCTGCATGACCCACTCGGAGACCTGGGCGCCGAAGCGGCCCGGGCGAGTGCTACCGAGGATGATGGCGATCTTCACATGACTCCTTGTGTGTCGTGGGCATGGAGGAGGGCCCGCCACCCGGAGGCGGCGGGCCCAACCGTCGTGAGGTCAGCTGCGGGGACGCTCGTCCCCGCGAATTTCCTCGACCTTACCGCGCACCTTGTCCATGAGCCCCGGCTTCTTGTGGGCTCCGGGCTCCGGCCGCTCCTCCGGGTCCAGGTAGCCGGACCGCTGCGTCGCCTCGGTGTCGGTGGACGAAGGGAGGTCCCTGCCCTCCGGCGCGACGTCGGGCCGCGTGGGGTCGGACGACTCCCACCCGCGAGCAGCGTCAGGGGCCGGCTCCACCGGCGAGGCGGACTGCTCTGTCTCCCAGCCACGCGTGGAGTCACGCGTCCCCACTGCAGGGGACGAGTCGTTCGCCCCCACTGCAGGGGACGAACCAGCCTGCCCACTGACTGGAGCGCCGGCTGAGGTCACACCGGCGCCCGGCTGATCCACATCAGCGCTCGAGGCCGGCTCCACCGGCGTGCCAGCGAGGCCTCCCGTGGAAGTGGTCGCGCCGGGCTCATCGAGACGTGCGCCAGGCCCGTCGGCACGTGCGCCGCGCTCGTCGAACCGCTGCTGGCCCGCGCCACCGTGCTGGGGCTGGGTCGTCGTGGCGCCGTCGGCGTAGGAGTCCTCGGACTCGA
>JAKDKQ010000025.1 GCA_030453295.1 Janibacter sp. | reverse complement strand
TGCCGTCGATCGTGAAGGTCGTCTTGGTCCGGGCGAGCACCTCGCGCACCCGGTCCGTGCGGATCTGCGCCAGCTGGGAGAACTGCTGGTCGAGGAAGCCGAATTGGACGGTCTTGCCACGCTTGACGCGCCCGCTGGACGGCTCCAGCTCTCCCGCGATCAGTGCCAGCAGGGTCGACTTGCCCACGCCGTTGGCACCCAGGATGCCGGTGCGCTCGCCCGGCGCGATCCGCCAGGTGATGTTGCGCAGGATCGTGCGCTCACCGAAGGCCAGGCTCACGTCCTCGAGGTCGATGACGTCCTTGCCCAGTCGCGCCACGGCCATCTGCTGCAGCTCGATGGGGTTGCGCACCGGGGGCACATCGGCGATCAGCTGGTTGGCGGCCTCGATGCGGAACTTCGGCTTCGACGTGCGGGCAGGAGCGCCACGACGCAGCCAGGCGAGCTCCTTGCGCATGAGGTTCTGGCGCTTCGACTCCGTGGCCGCGTTGATCCGGTCACGCTCGACGCGCTGCAGGACGTAGGCCGCGTAGCCCCCTTCGAAGGGCTCGACGATCCCGTCGTGGACCTCCCACGTCTCGGTGCAGACCTCGTCGAGGAACCACCGGTCGTGGGTGATGACCAGCAGGCCACCAAGGTTCTTGGCCCAGCGCCGCTTGAGGTGCTCGGCGAGCCAGGAGATGCCCTCGACGTCGAGGTGGTTGGTCGGCTCGTCGAGCGCGACGAGGTCCCAGTCGTGCACGAGGAGTGCCGCGAGCGCGACGCGGCGACGCTGCCCACCGGACAGGTCACCGACCCGCGCCTCCCACGGCACGTCGGAGACGAGACCACCGATGACGTCACGCACGACAGGATCGCCTGCCCACTCGTGCTCGGGTCGCTCGCCGACGATGCAGTGGCCCACGGTGTGGTCCGGATCGAGGTCGTCGGACTGGGCGAGGACGCCGAAGCGCACTCCCCCGCGGCGGGTGATCCGGCCCGACTGCGGCTCGATCAGACCGGCGAGCATCCCCAGCAGGCTCGACTTGCCGTCACCGTTACGGCCGACGAGCCCGATCCGGTCGCCCTCCTCGATGCCGAGGCTGACCGAGTCGAAGACGACGCGCGTGGGGTACTCGAGGTGGAGCGATTCCGCTCCGAGGAGAGGGGTGGCCATCAGGTCGTACGCACCGTCGGCAGGATATGTGTCCCGTGGACCGGACCGGTGGCCCGCAGGATGTCGCCAGCGGTGCCGGATGCGGTGAGCGCGACGGCCAGATCGATGGCCCCCTCGGCGCTCTCGGCAAGGATCGCGACGGTCGGCCCCGACCCGGACACCATCGCGGCGAGCGCGCCGAAACCCATGGCCGCCTCGATGACCTCACCGATCGCTGGCTGCAGGGCGATGGCGTCGGCCTGGAGGTCGTTGTCGAGGACGGGCGCGAGCGCGGTCGGGTCACCGGAGCGCAGGGCGCTCATCAGGGCCGAGCTCGGGCGTGGCTCGTCGATCTCGGTGCCGGCGGTGCGCTGGTCGAAGGCCGCGTAGACCATCGGTGTCGACAACCCGCTCGCGGCCGAGGGGACGAAGACCCAGTGATAGGTCCCCTTGGCCAGGACGGGGGTGACGACCTCGCCGCGCCCCGAGCCGACGCAGGTCCCTCCGTGGAGCAGGAAGGGGACATCGCTGCCGATCCCGGCCGCGATGTCCTCGAGCTCCTCCTTGGGCAGGGAGGTGCCCCACAGGGCATCGCACGCCACGAGCGCGGCGGCAGCATCGGCGGAGCCGCCTGCCATGCCGCCCGCGACGGGGATCTGCTTGTCGATCGACAGGTGCACCGGGTCCTGGCCGCCGGTGCGCTCGGCAAGCGCGAGGGCCGCACGCAGCGCCAGGTTGGACTCGTCGGTCGGCACCTTGTCCGCGTCGCGGCCGCGCACCGAGCATCCCCACTCGTCGGCCAGCGCCACCGTCACGTCGTCGTGGAGCCCCACGGCTTGGTAGACGGTGGAGAGCGAGTGGTAGCCGTCATCGTGCAGCGGACCGACAAAGAGCTCAAGGTTGACCTTCGCCGGCGCACGCGCGGTCACAGCCGCGGGCAGCTCGAGCACGGAGGTCATGCCGTCACCCTAGCCATGAGCTCCTGGGTGATCCGCGCAAAGGCGAGGACATCCAGCTGCTCACCCCGGGTACGGGGGTCGACCCCCGCCGCCAGGAGCGCCTCCTCGGCCACCTCTCCGGAGCCCGCGATGCCGCGCAGCGCGGCCCGCAGTGTCTTGCGGCGCTGGGCGAATGCCGCATCGACGACCGCGAAGACCTGGGTGCGCGTCGCCTCGGTGGCGGGCGGTTCGTGCCGCACGAACTTCACCAGGCCGGAGTCGACATTGGGGACGGGCCAAAAGATGCTGCGGGAGACACGGCCGGCCAGCGCCACCTCGGCCCACCACGCCGCCTTGACGCTGGGCACCCCGTAGGTCTTGCTCCCGGGCCCGGCAGCGAGTCGCTCGGCGACCTCGAGCTGCACCATGACCAGGACCCGCTCGATGCTGGGGAAGGTCTCGAGGAAGTGCAGGACGACCGGGACGGAGATGTTGTACGGCAGGTTGGCCACGAGAGCGGTGGGTGCGCTGCCCGGTAGCTCCGTGACGGTCAGCGCGTCAGCGTGCACGACCTCGAGCCGCGCCTGCGCACCGGGAGCCTGGACGGCCACGGTCTGCGGCAGCGCGGCGGCCAGGACCGGGTCGACCTCGATCGCGGTGACCTGAGCAGACTCCTCGAGGAGGGCGAGGGTCAGGGACCCCAGACCGGGACCGATCTCGATGACGTGATCCGCGGCCGTGACATCGCCCGCCCGCACGATGCGACGCACCGTGTTGGCGTCGACGACGAAGTTTTGTCCCCAGTGCTTGGTCGGGCGCACCCCCAGCTGGTCCGCCAGCTGACGGACGCGGCTGGCACCGAGCAGGCCGGAGCCCGTGGCGGGCTCGGGCAGGTCGGTGCTCATGGGGCGACTCTATTCATCAGCGGGACGGCTTCGACAATCGCGACGACGGGCCCCCGTGACCGCAAGGTCTCGGGGGCCCGTCGCTGTGGCGATCAGGGAGCTCAGGCGGCGTGTGCGCAGCCCCACGGCTGCAGGCCACGCTCGGCCTTGAGCCGGTTGGCCACCGTGATCTGCTCGGCGCGGCTGGCCAGGTCCGGACGGGAGGCGAAGTCGCCACCGCCGGAGCCGAGCCACGTCTGCAGGTTGAACTGCAGACCACCGTAGTAGCCATTGCCCGTGTTGATGGACCAGTTACCGGTCGACTCGCACTGGGCGATGCGGTCCCACATGGCGGCATTGGCCAGGTTGATCCCGGCCGAGCTCGTGGTGGGCTCCGGCGCCGGGGTGCTCTTCGGCGCGGACGGGGTGGACGCCTTGGGCGCGGACGGCTTGGGCGCGGACGGCTTGGGTGCAGACGTGGTGGGCGCCGGCGCCTTGGTGGGTGCGGCCGGGGCGGGCTTGGCCTTGGTGCCCTGGACGACGATCTTGCTGACCGGCTGGCGGGTGACCGTGGTGTTGGACCTCTTGGCCGCGACGACCTTGCCGTTCTTGACCGTCTGGCGGTAGGTGATCGTCTGGCTGCCTGCGCGTCCCTCGCGCTCGACCTTGGTCGTGCCCTCAGTCATCGAGGAGTCCTTCTTGATGACCGTCTCGAAGGGAACCGACTCGGTGCGCTTGGCGCTGTCAAGGTTCATGCGGTCGAGACGGATCGTCATCCCGTCCTTGACCGAGGTGGAGGCGCCCGGCTTGATCAGGTCGTTGGAGTCGTAGCGGACCTCGGCCTCCTTCAGCGCCGCCTCGACGGTCGGCGCTGTGACGGTGGCGGTGGTGCGCTTGCCGCCCACGAGGAGCTTGATGTCCTTGGGGGTGGACATCTTCAGGTCCAGCCCGTCGCGACCGATGCCCGTGCTGCGCGAGGCCGAGAGGACGGCGTCGCCGCTCCCCCGGATGCCGAGCTCCTCGAGCGCGTCGCCCACGGTCGAGGCCGTGGTCCAGTACTCGCGCTCCTTGCCGTCCACCGTGAGCGTCAGCTTGCGGCCGTACCGCACGACGATCGTCTGGCCGTCGTCGACCGGGGTCTGCGCCGACGGCGTGACCACGTCGTGCTCGCCGAGCTCGATGCCCTGCTTGTCCAGGACATCGGCGACGGTGCCGCCGAAGGAGTGGACGGTCGACTTCTGACCATCGACCGACAGGGCGACGGACTTGTCCATGACGACAACGCCCGAGACTCCGAGGGCGAGGGCGCCGACGACGCCCGCTTGGGTGATGCGGCGGATCGCAGGTGAACTCACAATGCTCCAGTGTTCGCACTTCCCGGGCACCGGTGGGTCCGCACACAGGGACCCAAGGATGGCGGGCACCGTGTCAGCGACAAAAGATCAGGGGAAACCGGCCCCGGCCAACAGCGGACCACGATGCACCAGCACTCACCCGAAGGTCAAGTTTTGATAACGGAACCCTCGGGAATTCACGGTCGCAGAGCGACCTGCGTCCCCGAGAACCCCCGAAAATCAGGCCCCAGGTGGCCAGATTGCCGCAACTATGACGTGCGCCACGGGCCGTAGACCCGCTCGCTGTTGTCAGAGATCGCGGTGCACATCGTCGCGACGTCGACACCGAGGGTGCGCGCCATGACACGGACCGTGTGCGGCAGCAGGTACGGCGCATTGGCCCGGCCACGCTCCGGCGCAGGAGTCAGGTAGGGCGCGTCCGTCTCGGCGAGCACCTGCTCGATGGGCGTGTGGGCGAGCGCCTCGCGCAGCCCTGCCGCGCTCTTGAAGGTCACGGTCCCGGCGAAGGAGAGCAGGTAGCCGCGGTCCACGCACTCGCGCGCCATCGCCAGGTCCCCGCTGAAGCAGTGCAGGACGGTCGTCTCCGGCGCTCCCTCCTGCGCCAACACCCTCAGGACGTCCTCATGACTGTCTCGGTCGTGGATCTGCAGGGCCTTGCCGGTGCGCTTGGCCAGGTCGATGTGCCACCGGAAGGACTCCTGCTGCGCTGCGTGGCCCTCGGGTCCGGTGCGGAAGTAGTCGAGTCCGGTCTCTCCCACAGCCCGCACGCGCGGGTGCGCCGCGAGGCGCTCGATCTCGTCCCACGCCGCCTGGAGACGTCCGGCCTCGGCGAGCTCGGGGATCTCGTTGGGGTGCAGGGCAACGGCGCCCAGCATCGACGGGTGCCGGTCGATCTGGTCGACGGTGAACCGGGCGCTCTCGAGATCACACCCCACTTGCACGACCCGATCGACGCCGACCGACGCGGCGGCAGCGAGGGCTGCGGCGACGTCTGCCGTGGTCCGCTCGTCCCCTCCACCGGGGGCGATGGCGTCCGGGATGTCCCGTCGGCGGATGTCGATGTGCGTGTGGTTGTCGACGACGGCGAGCGGAAGGGGGTCGGGTCGCGCCGCGACCTCGTCACGCCCCGCCATCAGCTGTCGTCCGACATGGCCGCCCGCTCGGCAGCGACGACCTCCTCGGGGTCGAGCTTGACGAAGACCGGGCTGGGCTTGGCGATCGGGGTCCCCACTGCCACAGGCGTACTCGCCCAGGTGGGGAAGCCTGAGTAGTCACCCGTGATGACGGGGTAGCCGGGGCCGCCGTCCAGGTCCTCGACCTCCTCGACGCGGGGCATCGGCACCAGCTCACCCGTGCCGCCGAGGACCGCGTCGACGCGGTTGGCCGCATGAGGGAGGAAGGGGGCGAGGAGCAGGTTGCAGTCGCTCGTCGCCTGCACGAGTGTGTGCAGGACCGTCGCGAGGCGCGCGCGCTGGTCCTCCCCCTTGAGGCGGAAGGGTTCGGTGTCGGACACGTACTTGTTGACATCTCCGACGACGCGCATGGCCTCGGCCAGCGCCGCCTTGACCCGGTTGCGGGCGAGCAGCCCACCCACCTCGGCGAAGGCCGCCTCCACCCGGGCGAGGACCTGCGAGTCGACCTCCTCGAGGTCCCCCGGCTGCGGGATCTCCCCGAAGTTCTTGGCGACCATCGACGCCGTGCGGTTGACGAGGTTGCCCCAGCCCGCGACGAGCTCGGAGTTGTTGCGCTGGACGAAGTCCGGCCAGGTGAAGTCCGAGTCCTGGGTCTCCGGCCCGGCCGCGCAGATGTAGTAGCGCAGCGGGTCGGGGCCGAAGTCCTCCAGCACGTGCCGCAGGCCGATGACGTGACCGCGGCTGGAGGAGAACTGCTTGGACTCCATCGTGAGGAATTCGCTGGCCACGACCTCGGTCGGGAGGTTGAGCTCGCCGAAGGACCCGGGCTCTCCCCCCTTCGCCCCCTTGCCGGAGTAGGCGAGCAGCTCTGCCGGCCAGATCTGGCTGTGGAAGGTGATGTTGTCCTTGCCCATGAAGTAGTAGGACGTCGCCTCCGCGTCGTTCCACCACTCGCGCCAGCGGTCCGGCTCGCCGGAGCGTCGGGCCCACTCGATCGACGCCGAGAGATAACCGATCACCGCGTCGAACCACACGTAGAAGCGCTTGGTGGGGTGCTTGTCCCCCAGCTCCCCCGGAAGGGGGATGCCCCAGTCGATGTCGCGAGTCATCGCCCGCGGACGGATGTCATCGAGGATGTTGAGACTGAAGTTGATGACATTGGGCCGCCAGGTGCCCGTCGCCTCGCGGCCCTGCAGGTACTCGCGCAGCGCGTCGGCGAGCGCCGGCAGGTCGAGGAAGAAGTGCTCCGTCTCGCCGAACTGCGGTGTCGCGCCATCGATCTTGCTGCGCGGGTCCACCAGGTCGGTCGGCTCCAGCTGGTTGCCGCAGTTGTCGCACTGGTCGCCACGCGCATCCGCGTAACCGCAGAGCGGGCAGGTGCCCTCGATGTAGCGGTCGGGCAGGGTGCGGCCGGTGCGCGGGTCGAGCGCCACCTGCTGGGTCTGCTCGACGAAGTAGCCGTTGGCCAGGCACTGCTCGAAGAGGTCCTGGACCACCTGGTAGTGGTTGCGCGAGGTCGTGCGCGTGTAGAGGTCGTAGGAGCAGCCCAGATCGACGAGCTCCTCCGCGATGATCCGGTGGTTGCGGTCGGCGAACTCGCGCGCCGAGATGCCTTCCTTGTCGGCCTGCACGAGGATCGGCGTGCCGTGCTCGTCCGAGCCACTGACGACGAGCACGTCGTGCCCTGCCATGCGCATGTACCGGCTGAAGACGTCCGAGGGGACCCCGATCCCGGCGACGTGACCGAGGTGACGAGGGCCATTGGCATACGGCCAGGCAACAGCGGAGAGAACCTTCATGCCGATCATCCTAGGTTCCCGGCGCTGCCCATCCATCGGCGCTAGCCTGCCGGGAGCACGCGGGGGCGGCCCGCGCCGTCGAGAGGTGACGTCGATGATCGCTGCACTGACCGGGATGGGCCTGAGCGCCGCTGCCGGCCTCAATGCCTACATCCCCTTCCTGCTCGTGGCCCTGCTCGCGCGGTTCAGTGACATCGTCGTGCTGCCGAGCGGCTTCGAGTGGATGGACTCGTGGTGGGCGATCGGCGTCGGCGCGCTCTTGCTCGTCACGGAGCTGACCCTCGACAAGATCCCTGCGGTCGACAGCATCAATGACGCCGTGCAGACCTTCATCCGACCCAGCATGGGCGGGCTGATGGGAGCGGCGACCACCGGGGCCAGCACGCTCGACGAGTCCACGTGGATGCAGGACAACGCCTGGGTGGGCGTCCTGCTCGGCGTCGTCATCTCAGGGCTCGTGCACACGGGCAAGGCCGCGGCCCGGCCGGTCGTCAACGCCGGAACCCTCGGGATGGGGGCGCCCGTGGTGTCCACCGCGGAGGACGGGGCCTCCGTGGGCATCGCTCTCGTGGCGGTCTTCGTGCCGATCCTCGTCGTCCTCGTGCTCATCGTCCTCGCGGCGATGCTCATCAAGGTCTTCAGCCTCTACGTCCGCATGAGACGGCGTCGCCCCCGCGACCGGACGGCGACCTGACGCTCAGCCGACAGAGGGGACGAAGGCTGTGATGATGCGCTTGCCGACGCCGCGGACATAGGCCTCGCGCTCGGCGGACGGCTTGGCCAGCGCACTGGTGAGGACCCCCTCCATCGCCGCGACGATCGCCTGCGCAGAGGTCTGCACGTCATCGACACCAGTGCGCACGAGGATCTGAGCGACGATCCCCTCGATCCGCTCGCGGGCCGGCGCCAGCGCCTGCGCGACCTCGGGCTGGCGCATCGCCTCCTGCGCCAGCTCCGCCTTGGCCAGGAGTGCCTCCGGCTCACGCAGCCACCCGGCGAAGAGATCGAGCGCGTGCTCGACGACGGTGGCATCGGACTCGCCGGCCTGCTGCTCCCCCGCGAGTGCCTCGACGCTGTCGATGAGCCCGGCCGCGATGTACTCGGCGAGCGCCGAGACCAGCGCCAACCGCGTGCGCAGGTAGCCCGACGTCGAGCCCTGCGACAGACCGGCCTCGGCGTCGACAGCCCGGTGGGTGAGCCCGCGCATCCCGCCGGCCGCGACGACCTTGGTGGCCGACTCGAGGATCAGGTGCATCCGCGGCGACAGGGTGGCGATCTCGTGCGTGCTCATCCCACGCACGCTACCGGGTGGCCGGGCCGTGGACTCCCCGGCGTCGGTCGTCGTGGTGGCGAGTTGACGCTCTATTTCTACGGGTGTAGATTCATCACCATCTTCAACAGATGTAGAAAGGAATCCACATCATGAGCATTGCCACCATCTCCGGCTTCGTCACCGCCGCCCTCGTCCTCGTCGGCATCGCCCTGGCCGTCCTGGTCGTCTCGGTGGGCGCCGCCGCAGTCCCCTTCTTCACCCACAACCGCCGCGTCCGGGTCGCCCGCCGCGAGCCGCTCGTCCGCTACTACAGCCACCTCGCCTTCAGCTGACACTCGCTGCCCCGCAGCCGACCGACGCAACCCGGCGGCGGATCTAGGCTGGCACCATGTCCGCCGCACCGGAAGCCCTGCCTCGCCGGAGCGCCGTGACCGAGTCACTGCTCGTGCTCGGCGTCTCCCTGGGGGCATCGGCCCTGTGGTCGGCTCTCTCGCTGGCGCGCAAGCTGACCGCTGAGGGTGGTCTCGCCGGTCAGGTCACGGCGATGAACCAATCCGTGACACCAGACCAGCCGTGGCTCGACCTGACCCATCAGCTGGTCGGCATCGGGCTCGCCCTCGTCCCCGTGGCCCTCGCGCTGCATCTGCTCGCCCGCCAGCACCCGTACCCCACACGACTCATCGGCCTCGACACGCGCGCGCCCTGGCGCGATCTCGGCCAAGGACTCGCGCTGGCCGCCGCCATCGGGCTCCCCGGCCTGGCGCTGTACCTGCTCGCGCGGGCCCTCGACCTCAACACCACGATTGCCGCCTCCGACCTCAGCGGAGTCTGGTGGGCCATCCCGGTCCTCATCCTCGCCGCGGGGCAAAATGCCCTCCTCGAGGAGGTCATCATGCTCGGCTACCTCTTCACCCGCTGGCGTGAGGCCGGCTGGTCGCCCGTGGTCATCGTGGTGGTGAGCGCGCTCGTGCGCGGCAGCTACCACCTCTACCAGGGCATCGGAGGGTTCGTCGGCAATGTCGCGATGGGACTCCTGCTCGGCGCCGTCTACCTGCGAGTGCGGCGCGTCGCTCCGATGTTCATCGCCCACTGGGTCATCGACGTCGTCGCCTTCGTCGGGTACGCCCTGCTCGTCACCCGCGTGACCTGGCTGGGCTGAGCGGGCTCGCGGCGATCAGAAGTCGTTGCCGCTGAGGCCGTCGATGCTCTTGGCGCCCTTGGGCTTGGCCCAGTCCTCCCGGCTGCTCCCCCAGTCGCTGTACTCCAGGACAGACTCCCGGTCCCCTGCGCCGTAGCTCAGCCGGATGGGAGCCGGCGTCGCCGGATCGGTGTCCACCCACAGGATCCGCTCACCGCCACTGGACTGGTCAGCCTTGCGGATCGCCACCCGGTAGGCCTCCTGGCCATCGAGCTCCTCGAAGATCGCGGGGCTCTGCTTGGCATCGAAGGGGGTGAGGGACTTGCCGTAGAAGGTCTGCTGGAGCAACGTCTGCGGACGGTAGGCGTCCATCGGCGAGTTGTCGAAGGGCACCGTGATCCACGTGCCGGTGTTCTTGCGCATCGGGCTGTCGTCAGGGGCGTCCATGACCTCCAGCCACGTCCTGTCGACCTTGACGTAATGAGCGGTTCCCACGGCGATCGTCTCCAGGGATCCGCCACCGGGGATCGAGAGCTTCGTACGGGAGATGCCAGCCGTCTTCGACGTCGAGAGCAGGCCACCGGTGGAGCCCTCGGCCCGGATGCTGACCGTCACGTCCCGCTCGGCGTCATAGAGGGTGCCCGTGATCGTCACATTGTTGGTGGCGGCCATGTACTCACGCGAGGCAGTCAGGATGCTGTTGCCACTCGGCGGGTTCTTCGTGGAGGCTCCGCCCGTCGACGTGGAGGTCGTGGGCTCGCTCGTCGTGGTCGTCGTCAGTGGTGCGTGAGTCGTCGTCGACGACGTCGGGTCCGTGCCGTCCGCGATCAGACCACAGCCGCTGACGGACACGGCCACGGCGCCGGCCAGCATGATGCTGGCGCGGCGCCGGGCGTGCTGCACACGGGTGGAGATGACGCTCCCCCTCGTCACTCCGAGTCCTCAGGACCCGCTGCGAGCGGCCTTGCGCAGGTCCGCATTGAGCGTGCTGATGACGTCGAGCGGGATCTCCTTGGGACAGGCCGCGGAGCACTCACCGATGTTGGTGCACCCGCCGAAGCCCTCGAGGTCGTGCGTCTCGAGCATCTTGACCACGCGGCCATTGCGCTCCGGCTGCCCCTGTGGCAGCTCACCCAGGTGGGTGACCTTGGCGCCGAGGAAGAGCATGCCGGAGGCATTGGGGCAGGCTGCGACGCAGGCACCACACCCGATGCACTTGGCGGAGTCGAAGGCCCGGTCGGCCTTTTCCTTGGGCACCGGCACCGCGTGCGCCTCGGGGGCGGCACCGGTGTTGACGGAGACGTAGCCACCCGACTGGATGATCCGGTCGAAGGCGCTGCGGTCGACGATGAGGTCGCGGATGATCGGGAAGGCATTGGCCCGCCACGGCTCGACCGTGATGGTCTCTCCGTCACGGAAGGAGCGCATGTGCAGCTGACAGCTGGTGGTGCGCTCCGGGCCGTGTGCCTGGCCGGAGATCATCAGGCCGCACATGCCGCAGATGCCCTCGCGGCAGTCGCTGTCGAAGGCGATCGGCTCGGTGCCCTCGGCGATGAGCTGCTCGTTGAGGACGTCGAGCATCTCCAGGAAGGACATGTCCGGGGAGATGTCCTTGACCGGGTAGGTGACGAGTTCGCCCTTCGCCGTGGGTCCGGCCTGGCGCCAGATCTTGAGGGTCAGATTCATGCTCACTTGTAGCTCCGCTGCTTCAGCTCGATGAACGTGTAGTTCAGGTCTTCCTTGTGCAGGACAGGGGCCCCGTCGCCGCCGAACTCCCAGGCCGCGACATACGCGAACTCGTCGTCGTGGCGCAGCGCCTCGCCGTCCTCGGTCACGGACTCGGCGCGGAAGTGGCCACCGCAGGACTCGCGGCGGTTCAGCGCGTCGATGCACATGAGCTCACCGAGCTCGAGGAAGTCGGCCACACGACCGGCCTTCTCCAGGCTCTGGTTGAGCGAGTCCGCGGTGCCGAGCACCCGGACATTGCTCCAGAACTCCGTCGTGAGGTCACGGATGAGGCCGATGGCCTTGCGCAGGCCCTCGTCCGTGCGCTCCATGCCGCAGTACTCCCACATGATGTTGCCGAGCTCGCGGTGGAAGGAGTCGACGCTGCGCTCACCGTTGATCGACAGGAACTTCTCGATCCGGTCGGTGACGGCGCTCTTGGCCTCGACGACGGCCGGGTGGTCCTCGGCGATCTTGTCGAAGGGGGCCTTGGCCAGGTAGTCGCGGATCGTGTTGGGCAGGACGAAGTAGCCATCCGCCAAGCACTGCATGAGCGACGAAGCACCGAGACGGTTGGCCCCGTGGTCGGAGAAGTTGGCCTCGCCGATCGAGAAGAGGCCCTCGACCGAGGTCTGCAGGTCGTAGTCGACCCACAGCCCACCCATCGTGTAGTGCACGGCCGGGTAGATGCGCATCGGCACCTCGTACGGGTTTTCACCCGTGATCCGGGCGTACATGTCGAAGAGGTTGCCGTACTTCTCCTCGACGGTGTCGCGACCCAGCCGCTCGACGGCAGCAGCGAAGTCGAGGTAGACGCCACGGCGCATCTGGCGCTTGTTGCCCTCTGCGTCGACCTCGTCGACGAGCGGGCCGACACCGCGGCCCTCGTCGCACATGTTCTTGGCCTGACGGGAGGCGATGTCGCGAGGCACGAGGTTGCCGAAGGCGGGGTAGATCCGCTCCAGGTAGTAGTCGCGGTCCTCCTCGGGGATCTGCCGCGGGTCCTTGTCGCAGTCCTCGGCGCGCTTGGGCACCCAGATGCGACCGTCATTGCGCAGCGACTCCGACATCAGGGTCAGCTTCGACTGGTGGTCGCCGGAGACCGGGATGCAGGTCGGGTGGATCTGCGTGTAGCACGGGTTGGCGAAGTACGCGCCCTTGCGGTGCGCACGCCACGCCGCGGTGACATTGCAGCCCATCGCGTTGGTCGAGAGGAAGAAGACGTTGCCGTAGCCACCGGTGGCGAGCACGACGACGTCGGCCAGGTGGGTCTCGATCTCGCCGGTCACCATGTCGCGGGCGATGATGCCGCGGGCGACACCCTCGACGAGGATGACCTCGAGCATCTCGTGGCGGCTGTACTCGGTGACCGTGCCCTTGGCGACCTGGCGCTCCATGGCCTGGTAGGCACCGATGAGCAGCTGCTGACCCGTCTGACCGGCCGCGTAGAAGGTCCGTGCGACCTGGACTCCACCGAAGGATCGGTTGTCCAGCAGACCGCCGTACTCACGGGCGAAGGGGACACCCTGCGCGACGCACTGGTCGATGATGTTGGAGCTGACCTGGGCCAGCCGGAAGACATTGGACTCGCGGCTGCGGTAGTCGCCGCCCTTGACCGTGTCGTAGAAGAGCCGGTAGACGGAGTCGCCGTCGTCGTTGTAGTTCTTCGCGGCGTTGATCCCGCCCTGCGCGGCGATCGAGTGCGCGCGGCGGGCGCTGTCCTGGTAGAAGAAGCTCTTGACGTTGTAGCCGGCCTCTCCCATCGTGGCGGCGGCGGAGGCGCCGGCGAGGCCGGTGCCGACGATGATCACGTCGAGCTTGCGACGGTTGGACGGGTTGACCAGGGCGGAGTCGAACTGGTGCTGCGTCCACATCGTGTTGATGTCGGTGACGGCGGGCGCCTTGGTGTCCGCGACGGGCTCGCCGACGGAGAAGTACTCGCTGAGAGTGTCAGTCATGGTGTGGAGGCTCCTGCTCAGAGACTGTCGATGAAGATGTAGACCGGCGGGATCAGGAACCCGACCACGATCACCGCAGCAAGGACGGCTCCGATCGCACGAGCGCGTGTGCGGGCCGTGGCGGTGTTGTTCAGACCCATCGTCTGCGAGGCGCTGTAGATCCCGTGGTAGAGGTGCATCCCCAAGGCCGCCAGGGCGATCACGTAGATGAGCAGGACCCACCACATCGCGAAGGCCGCGCTGATCATCACGTAGGGCGACTCCTTGATCGCCGCCGAGTCAGCCGCCCCGTAGAGGTTGGGCTTGACGATCGTGAACTGGATCAGGTGGAAGATCACGAAGGCGAAGAGGGCGAGGCCACCCCAGCGCATGGTGCGCGAGGCGAGCGTCGAGCCGATGTTCTTCTTCACCTGGTACTTGACCGGTCGCGCCGCGTTGTTGCGGGCGATGAGCCGCAGTGCCGCGTAGACGTGCCCGACGAGCGCCAGGATCAGCACGATCCTCACGATCCACAGGAGGCCGCCGTACGGGAGCATCGGCTCACCGAAGGTGCGCAGGTGGTGCGCATACGTGTCAAAGGCTTCCTGACCGGCCAGGGCCTTGAGGTTGCCGTACATGTGCAGCAGCACATACAGGATGAAGATGACGCCGGTGCCTGCCATGAGGAACTTGAGCCCGATGGAGGACGACGCCACCCCCTTCTTCTTCGCGGGGAGGGTCGTAGTAGCCACGGGCTCAAGGTACCGCCTTGTGAGCGGGCACACGGTACCGGGCCACCCTTCGTGCATGTGACATTGCTCCGGTTACCGTGACGTAATAGACAACACATCTGACCCGGAATTCCGGGGCGCTGAGTGGAGGAGCCGCATGGACACCCCCTCCGAGACGATCGTCTCGGCGACCACACCGCGGGGCGAGATCGCCCTGCGCGAACGTCTCGACCCCTCCGGGTCGGGAGTCGTGCACGAGCTCGTCGTCGCCGGCGTCTTCGCCATGGACAGCCTCGACACCTCGACCGAGGCCGCGCTCGCGCTGGAGTCACTCGCCCGCACCAGCAACCCCGAACGGGTCCTCGTCGGCGGGCTCGGGCTGGGCTTCACGGCCTGGCAGGTCCTCAAGGACAAGCGAGTGCGCCACGTCGACGTCATCGAGATCGAAGCAGACCTCGTCGAGTGGGCCCGCCTGGCGCTCGCCCCGACCCTCGGCCTCGTGGCCCGCCACCCCCGG
>JAKDKQ010000250.1 GCA_030453295.1 Janibacter sp. | reverse complement strand
CGCATGTCGACGATGTGGTCGACGTGCTCGATGTCGACCGGGCACTGCTCGACGCAGGCGCCACAGGTGGTGCAGGACCACAGGACGTCCTCGTCGATAACCACGTCGGGCCCGTGCGGGTTGTACGCAGTCAGCGGCTGCTCCGGGTCATATCCGGTCTGCCCGATGAGTGCCATCTCGCCCCAGTTGATGACGGGCGGCTCCTCGACGGAGACCGCCGCGTCGGCGCCGCTCTGCATCGGGGGTCCGGCCAGGGCGACGGCCCCGTGGGCGGTCTGCGCGCGAGTGCCGCCCGCAGAGGACAGGACGCCGGAGACGCCCTGCGCGGCGGCCAGGTACGGCGCCTTGGAGTGCGCGTGGTCGCGCAGCGTCATCATGAGCAGCTTGGGGGAGAGAGGCTTCTCGGTGTTCCAGGCGGGGCACTGGCTCTGGCAGCGACCGCACTCGGTGCAGGTGGAGAAGTCGAGCAGGCCCTTCCAGGTGAAGTCCTCGACCTTGCCCACGCCGAGCGTGGAGTCCTCGTCCATCGTCTCCATCGTCTCCATGGAGAAGGGCTTGCCGTCGACGATCATCGGCTGCAACTCACCCAAGGAGGTGCGGCCGTCGGCGTGCCGCTTGAAGTAGATGTTGAAGAACGCGAGGAAGCGGTGCCACGCGACGCCCATCGTCGGGTTCATCGAGATGGTGATCATCCACGCGTAGGAGATGACCAGCTTGATGAGGGCGACGACGATGATGCCGGTCTCCAGCGCGTCCACGGACATGCCGCTGAAGAGCGAGCCGAGCCACCCGGTGAGCGGGAAGTGCAGCAGCGAGGCGTGGTCTGCCTCACCGGAGTTGAGGAGCAGCGCACGCTCGAGACCGCGCAGGAGCGCGATGCAGACGCCGACGCCGAGGATCGTCAGCTCGACGTAGTAGGCCTGCCAGAAGGTCGAGCCGAAGAAGCGGGACCTGCGGCCCTCTTCGCCCGAGGCCGAGCGGGGGTGCTGTCGCTGCCGGATGACCATCAGCATCACGATGGTGACGATGCCCGCCATGGCGAAGAACTCGGTGATCCACTCGTAGATGAAGAAGGTCCCGATGAGTGGGATGACGAAGTGGGGATCGAAGAGCTGGATCGTCGCCTGCACGAGGGTCAGGAAGAGCACCCCGAAGGAGATCATCGTGACCCAGTGCGCGATCGCCACGATGGGCAGCCGCGACATGCGGGTGTGGCCGAGGAACTCGCGGAAGAGCGTCGCCAGACGCGCTCCCGGTGAGTTGGTCCGCTCGCCCTGCGTGGGTTGGGCGAGCTTGAAGACGGTCAGGAAATGCTTGATGGCGCGGGCGAGCAGGCCCCATCCGACGATGGTGATCCCGACCCCGATGACTATCGCGACGATCTGGAGGGCAGACATGGGGGGAGTCTAGGCGGCGCGGTACGCCGAAAAGGCCTGAGGTGATGCGGCGCTCATCACCCGTCTGCGATGGGTCCCGCAGGGCGGGACCGACGCCGAAGGGGGTGGCGCGCGTCCTTGAGACGCCGCTTGCGATGATGGATAACACGATGTTGGAATATCCATAACGTCTCGTTCGTTGTCGCGACCGAGTCAGCCGCACGTCGCGGCACCCTCATCCCCGATGGAAGGAACCGCGTTGCCCATCTACGAAGACGCCACCAAGCTCGTCGGCCGGACCCCGCTGGTGCGGATCAACCGCATCATCCAGTCCGAGGCCACCGTCGCCGCCAAGCTGGAGTTCTACAGCCCTGCCAGTTCCGTCAAGGACCGCATCGGCACCGCGATCATCGACGCGGCCGAGGCGTCGGGCGAGCTGAAGCCGGGCGGCACGATCGTCGAGGCGACCTCGGGCAACACGGGTATCGCGCTGGCCATGGTCGGCGCGGCACGCGGCTACAAGGTCGTCCTCGCCATGCCCGAGACGATGTCCAAGGAGCGTCGTGCGCTCCTGCGCGCCTACGGTGCCGAGCTGATCCTCACCGAGGGCCCCAAGGGCATGAAGGGTGCGGTGGACAAGGCCGAGGAGATCGCCAACGAGCGCGGCGCCGTCCAGGCCAAGCAGTTCGCCAACGAGGCCAACCCGGCCATCCACGAGAAGACCACCGGCCCGGAGATCTGGGACGACACCGACGGCAAGGTCGACATCCTCATCTCGGGCATCGGCACCGGCGGCACCATCACCGGCGCGGGCCGTTACCTGCGCTCGAAGAAGTCCGACGTCCAGATCATCGCCGTCGAGCCCGCCGAGTCCGCGATCCTCAACGGCGGCGCCCCCGGCCCGCACAAGATCCAGGGCCTCGGCGCCAACTTCGTCCCGGAGATCCTCGACACCGAGATCTACGACGAGGTCATCGACATCGACGCCCCCACGGCGATGGACTGGGCCCGCAAGTCGGCGACCGACGAGGGCCTGCTCGTCGGCATCTCCTCCGGCGCCGCCCTCGCGGCCGCGGACCAGGTCGCGCGTCGCCCGGAGAACGCCGGCAAGACGATCGTCGTCATCATCCCGAGCTTCGGCGAGCGCTACCTCTCGACGCCGCTCTTCGAGGGACTCCTCGACTGACCGTGTCCTCCCACCTGCCGATCCGCGCCACGATCCGTGAGGATCTTGCCGCGGCCATGGAGCGCGACCCCGCCGCCACCTCGCGGTGGGTCGTGCTCCTCACCTCTGCCGGTCTGCACGCCATCTGGCTGCACCGGGTCGCCCACCGCTGGTGGATGCGTCCCGGCTGGCGGTGGCCCGCCCGTCTGCTCGCCTATGTCTCGCGGTCCGTCACCGGCATCGAGATCCACCCGGGCGCACACATCGGTCGGCGCTTCTTCATCGACCACGGGATGGGTGTCGTCATCGGCGAGACCGCGATCGTCGGCGACGACGTCATGCTCTTCCACGGCGTGACCCTGGGCGGGACCTCGGGCCAGCGCGTCAAGCGTCACCCCACGCTCGGCGACAAGGTGATGGTCGGCGCGGGCGCCAAGATCCTCGGCGACATCCACGTCGGCAGCAATGTCAAGGTCGGCGCCAACTCGGTGGTCGTCAAGGACGTGCCGACCGGAGCCGTCGCCACGGGCATCCCCGCGGAGTACCGCTTCCCCCAACTGGAGGACAGCGGGTTGTCCGCGGAGGATCTGATGTACGCCGACCCGGCGATCTTCATCTAGGCCGTCAGGGCGAGCGAAGGGGGGAGCGGGCCCGATCGGTCCGCTCCCCCCTTCGTCATGCTCGGCACGACCTACGCCGGCGTCGGGCCCTCACCCAGCGGGTAGGTCGACGGACCCTGCGTGTCGGCCGCGACGCCGCTGGCGACATCGCGCTGCGGGTCGCCCGAGATCTTGCCGGCACCCTCACGCATCTTGTCGCCCGCCGCCGAGGCAGCCGCGCTCACGGCGCCGAGTGCCGCCGGCGCCGCCTTGGTCTTGGCGGCGTGCTTGGCAGAGGCCACCTGATTTTGCACGGGCTGCGACTGCCAGAGCTGGCCGGCTCCGGAACGGATCTGCTCGTAGCGCTGCCGACCCGCGCGTGCTCCGAGCACGTAGCCGATGGTGGCACCGAGCAGGAAGGAGATCTTCGACATGTGGCGACCTTTCGATCTGGTGGTCCGGGAGTCCCCACCGACACTACCCACAGGGGTGATGGCCTACCGTGGTCTCGCTCGCCTCGGCGAGTGAGGAGGGCTCGCATAGTGGCCTAGTGCGGCGGTCTTGAAAACCGCTATGGCGGCAACGTCATCGTGGGTTCGAATCCCACGCCCTCCGCTC
>JAKDKQ010000249.1 GCA_030453295.1 Janibacter sp. | reverse complement strand
TCGAGCGGCTCTCCCACGACATGGGCCTGCACCTCATGGAGGTCGCCCCACCCGCCCGGTCGGTCATCCAGCGCTCCCGAGTCGTCGGTGAGGGAGACGACGCGGTCCGGGTCTTCGAGCTGGCCGGGACGATCGGGTTCACCGGCGCCGAGCGCGTCGTGCGGCGCCTGTCGGAGGGCGAGCCGGTCGAGCAGACGATCGTCGTCGACCTCACCCACGTGCACTCGGTGGGTGGCCCCGCCCGACAGATGCTCCTCGAGGCGCTACGCCGGCTGCGGCTCGACGGATACACGGTCTACCTCATCGACCACGACGAGGTCCTGCCTGACCCCGACCCCGGTGACGGCGAGCCCGTCGGGCAGCTGCAGGAGATCTGATGCTGCGCCGGTTGATCTACCCCGTCCCCGCCTGGGACCCGGCCATCGGTCTGCCCACCTCGACGACGAAGGGTGGTACCCACCTGGTCCACCACCCCGCCCCCGAGGGCGGTCGCACGGTCGTCTACCTGCACGGCAATGGCTCCGACCTCGCCTCGATCAGCCCGCTCGCAGGCCTCTTCGAGCGGCACGGTCTGGGCTTCGCCGCGATCGAGTACCCCGGCTACGGCCCCGCCGGTGGCCGCACCCGACAGGCCAGCATCCTCGCTGCGGCACGCGACGGGCTGGCCCACCTCTCCCTCCCCGCCGAGCGCACGGTTCTCGTGGGCGAGTCCCTGGGCGCGTCGGTGGCCGCCCACCTCGCGGCGGAGGGCCTGCTCACCGATGACGAAGGGAGTGGCCGCCTCGTCCTCATCTCCCCCTTCACCTCGATGACCGCGATGGTGCAGCAGGTCGTGCGGGTCTTTCCCCGACGGCTGGTCCCGGACCGGTGGGAGACCGTTGCGCTGCTCGACCGGATCGAGGTGCAGACGCTGCTCGTCCACGGCGAGCTCGACGACCTCGTCCCGCCGGCGATGAGCGCGCAGCTGGCGCGTGGGATCAGGTCCGCCGAGCGGATCGTCATCGCCGGTCGAACCCACAACGACCTGTGGGAGACGCCGAGCGAGTGCCTCGCCACCGTCGCCCGGTTTGCCCTCGCCCAGGCCTGAGGGCGCGCACCTCGGATCCAGATACCCCCTGTCCTGACTGGTCGCCGCAGGACTAGTGTTGTATGCACGATGCAGGCAATCGGATGGCAGGCACACCGCGAGGCTGTCGACCGGCTCGTGCGCTCCCACGGCGAGATCCCGGCCGGGTCACCCATGCGTCTGGCCAAGCGCACGTCCAACCTCTTCCGCAACCGGTCGGCGACGGATGTCCCCGGCCTGGACGTCTCCGGGCTGGGCGGGGTCATCGAGATCGACGCGGACTCGCGCACTGCGCAGGTGCAGGGCATGTGCACCTACGAGGACCTCGTCGCCGCGACGCTGCCGCACGGGCTCATCCCTCTCGTCACCCCGCAGCTGCGCACGATCACCCTCGGTGGCGCGGTCACCGGGCTGGGCATCGAGGCCACGAGCTTCCGCAACGGACTTCCCCACGAGTCGGTCCTCGAGATGGACATCCTCACCGGCTCCGGTGAGGTCGTCACGGCACGTCCTGACAACGAGCACGCCGACCTGTTCTTCGCCTTCCCCAACTCCTACGGCTCGCTCGGCTATGCCGTGCGACTGCACATCGAGCTCGAGGCCGTGCCACCACGAGTCGCCCTGCGGCACCTGCGATTCCACGACTCGCAGTCGGCGACCGACGCGATCGACGCGATCGTCGCGGCCGGTGAGCACGAGGGCGTGCGCGTCGACGCTCTGGACGGCGTCGCCTTCACGCCCGACGAGATCTACCTGACCCTGGCCACCTGGACCCACGACGCCCGGCCCACGAGTGACTACACCGGGCAGCAGATCTACTACCGCTCGCTGCAGGAGCGCACGAGCGACCTGCTGACGATGCACGACTACCTGTGGCGGTGGGACACCGACTGGTTCTGGTGCTCCGGGGCCTTCGGGGTGCACAACCCTCGGGTCCGTCGGCTCTGGCCTCGCCGGTGGCGCCGCTCCGACGTCTATCACCGGCTCGTCGGCCTCGACCAGCGCTTCGACATCGTGGGGCGGCTCGACCGCCGCGCCGGTCGGCCACAGCGCGAGCGGGTCATCCAGGACATCGAGGTGCCGAGCGAGCAGCTGCCCGAGTTCCTCGCCTGGTTCGACGCGGAGGTGGGCATGCGACCGGTCTGGCTCTGCCCCCTTCGTCTGCGGGGTGGCGCCGAGGCCCGCACGTGGCCCTCGTACCCCCTCGACCCGGGCCGCACGTACGTCAACGTCGGCTTCTGGGGCACGGTCCACGTCGGTGATGACGCCGCGGAGGGCCCGACCAACCGGGCCATCGAGACCAAGGTCCTCGAGCTCGGCGGGCACAAGTCGCTCTACTCCGAGGCCTTCTACCCCCGTGACGTCTTCGACCGCCTCTACGGCGGTGCCAACCTCGCTGCGGTCCAGCGGCGATATGACCCGGCCGGCCGACTGACCGACCTCTACGACAAGGTGGTGCGGACCCTGTGAGCACGATCAACATTGCTGAAGCCCTCGCCGGAGTCATGCCGGCCGATCTACCCGTGCGGCTGACGGCGTACGACGGCAGCGCCGCGGGCCCGGCAGATGCCGACATCGGCTTGCACCTGCGCACCGAGCGGGGCCTGCGGTACCTGCTCACCGCGCCGGGCGACCTCGGCTTCGCGCGGGCGTGGGTGGCGGGCGACCTCGTCGGGACCGGCTTCCACCCCGGCAACCTCTACCCCGTCCTGGACCTCATGACCAGCACCGCCCGTTGGCGGATCCCCGGACCGGTGGACGCTCTCAAGCTCGTGCGCGGCCTCGGGTGGGAAAACCTCAACCCGCCGCCGATCCCACCCCAGGAGCACCTGCCACGCTGGCGTCGCGTCGTCGAAGGCCTGCGGCACAGTCGCGCCCGCGACGCCGAGGTGATCCGCCACCACTACGACGTGTCCAACCGCTTCTACGGGATGGTCCTCGGGCCGTCGATGACCTACACGTGCGCGGTCTTCCCGACGGCCGATGCGACGCTCGAGGAGGCGCAGGCGCACAAGTACGAGCTCATCTCCCGCAAGCTGGACCTGCAGCCCGGGCAGCGGCTGCTCGACGTCGGCTGCGGGTGGGGCGGCATGGTGATCCACGCGGCCAAGCACCACGGGGTCAAGGCGCTCGGGGTGACTCTCTCGCAGGCGCAGGCCGACTGGGCCAAGCTGGCCATCGACCGTGAGGGGCTCGCCGACCTGGCCGAGGTGCGCTTCATGGACTACCGGGACGTGCCCGAGGGGGACTTCGACGCGGTGAGCTCGATCGGTCTGACCGAGCACATCGGGGCGCGCAACTACCCGGCCTACTTCGCCGCCCTGCGCGGCAAGCTGCGTCCCCACGGGCGACTGCTCAACCACTCCATCACGCGCGACCACAACCGCTCGACGCGCACCGGGGCCTTCATCGACCGCTATGTCTTCCCCGACGGGGAGCTCACCGGTGCCGGAGCGCTGCTCGTGCAGATGCAGGACGCCGGCCTCGAGCTGCAGCATGCGGAGAACCTGCGCATGCACTACGCCCGCACGCTGGCCGGCTGGGTCGACAACCTCGTGGACAACTGGGACGAGGCCGTCGCCGAGGTCGGCGAGGGCACCGCCCGCCTGTGGGGCCTGTACATGGTGGGCTCGCGGATCGGCTTCGAGCGCAACGACGTCGAGCTGACCCACCTGCTCGCCACGCGCACCGACGACG
>JAKDKQ010000248.1 GCA_030453295.1 Janibacter sp. | reverse complement strand
CATCACGGTCGAGAGCGGTATCGGGGCGATCCGGATCGACCCGAGCTGACCCCCTGTGTCGCAGGGGTGTTGGATCGACGAAGGACCGCGACCCGGAGGGCGCGGTCCTTCGTCGGCCCGGGCGGACCAGCGGCTCAGCCCTCGACGAGGAGCATGACGAGCGTGCGGGGGCCGTGGACGCCCTCGACCCGCTGCAGCTCGATGTCGCTCGTGGCGCTCGGACCGCTGATCCAGGTCAGCGGACGGACGTCGTCGGGTTGCGGCCGCAGCCGGGCCACCGCGTCGGGCACGTCCCGCACGACCTGGTCGGCCCGCACGACGCACACGTGGGTGTCGGGCACGAGGGTGAGCGCCCGGCGGCCCTGGTCTTGGCGATGATCGAGCACGATCGTGCCGGTCACCGCGATGCCCAGCGCCGCGGCGGTGACCACGGCGTCGGTCTCGTCGAGCTGGGCGTGCGTGGTGGTCTCGGCCTCGCGCCGCACCTCGGCCACCCCAGCGACGGCCTCCACCCACGCAGGGTCGAGCCCGTCGGGCAGGACCGCGCTGGTGCACCGGTGCTCGCGCAGCGCCGTGGCGATGGCAGCGGTGAGGCCCTCGGCGGGTACCCGCACGACCTCGGCGCGGTAGTCCGCGACCATCTCGACGAACTGCGTCAGCCCGTCGGCGTCGACGGCGCCGCTGTCGACCAGTGGGTCCCGGTCGGCCGACCCCGGTGTCGTGGTGACATCGGCAGTCGCCCCGCGGACCCGCTGCAGGATCTCGTCGCGTGCACTCATCGGTCATCCCCTCGCTCGCGAGCCCACCACTGGCGGAAGGACTCGGTGGGTGGTGTCGGCACGTCGCGGGCACTGGTCCAGGCGCCCAGGCCCGGGACCGAGCGGATCGTCCGGTCGCCGATGACCCGTCCGGCGAGGCCAGCCGCCTTCTGCGCACCGGCGAGTCGCTTGGGATCGGACAGCACCCACGCGGCCGCCTTCATCGCGGCGGACTCCGCGGGGTGGCCGCCCTCGGCCGTCACGCGCCCCCGCAGCTCGACGAGCAGCTCGGGGATGTTGATCCGCACGGGGCAGGCGTCGAAGCACGCACCGCACAGGCTCGAGGCGTAGGGCAAGGACTTGTCGACCTCGCTCGTCGTGCCGCGCAGCTGCGGGTTGAGCACAGCACCGATGGGCCCCGGGTAGACCGAGCCGTAGGCGTGCCCACCGGCCCGCTCGTAGACGGGACAGACGTTGAGGCAGGCAGAGCAGCGGATGCAGCGCAGCGCCTCTCGACCCACGGTGTCGGCGAGGACGTGGCTACGCCCGTTGTCGAGGAGGATCACGTGCACGTCCTGCGGGCCGTCGCCGCCATGGGCGCCGGTCCACATCGTCGTGTACGGGTTCATCCGCTCCCCGGTGCTCGACCGGGGGAGCAGCTGCATCATCGGGGCGAGGTCGTCCCAGGTGGGCAGGACCTTTTCGATCCCCACCACCGAGATGAGCGTCTCGGGCAGGGTGAGGCACATCCGGCCGTTGCCCTCGGACTCGACGACGACGAGCGTGCCGGTGTCCGCGATGGCGAAGTTGGCCCCCGAGACACCGACCTTGGCCCTCAGGAACTTCTCCCGCAGGTGCAGTCGCGCGGCCTCGGCGAGTCGGGCCGGGTCATCGGTGAGGTCCTCGGGTGCGGGACGTCCGACCTTGGCCATCTCGCGCATGAAGATCTCGCGGATCTCGCTGCGGTTGCGGTGGATCGCCGGCACGAGGATGTGGCTGGGGCGGTCGTGACCGAGCTGGACGATGAGCTCGGCGAGGTCGGTCTCCCACGCGTGGATCCCGGCCTCCTCGAGCGCCTCGTTGAGCTCGATCTCCTGAGTCACCATGGACTTGACCTTGACGACCTCGTCGACCTCCTTGGACCGCACGATCTCCAGCGCGATCCGGTTGGCCTCGACGGCGTCGCGGGCCCAGTGGACGGTCGCGCCGTTGGCGGTCAGCGCCTCCTCGAGCTGCTGGAGGTAGTCGCCCAGGTGGGTCAGCGCCTCGTCCTTGGCGTCGGCCCCGGCGATGCGCAGGGCCTCCCACTGCGGCAGCTCCGCGACGACCGCGGCGCGCTTGTCGCGGATCGTGTGCGTCGCATGGCGCAGGTTCTTGCGTTGCTGGGTGTTGGCCAACGCCTCGCGGGCAGCCTCGGGGAAGGCCGGCATCCCGATGAAGGTCGGCGAGGTCTCCTGGACCGGTCCGCCGTGCGTGTGCGTGCTCATGAGGGGTCCTCCTCTGTGCTGGCCAGGATCTCCGCCAGGTGCATGTGCCGCACCCCGGACCGCTGACGGTCGAGCATCCCGCCGATGTGCGCGAGGCAGGAGTTGTCGCTGGCGACGAGGACCTCGGCGTCCGTGGAGCAGACATTGCGGCACTTGTCGGCGCCCATCGCGACGGAGACATCGGCATTTTTCATCGCGAAGGTCCCACCGAACCCGCAGCACTCCGTGTCGCCGGGCAGGTCGACCAGCTCGATCCCGCGGACCGCTCGGAGCAGCTGCAGCGGCTTGTCACCCACCCGCAGCATGCGCAGGGAGTGGCAGGTCGGGTGGTAGGTCACCCGGTGGGGGAAGGAGGCGCCCACGTCGGTCACGCCAAGCACGTCGACGAGGAACTCCGACAGCTCGTAGACCTTGGGGGTCACCCGCTCCACCCGCTCGAGCAGCCGGTCCTCACCGGCCTGCCGGGCGATCGTCGCGTGCTGCTCGCGCACCGAGCCGACGCACGAGCCCGAGGGAGCGACGACCGCGTCGTAGCCCTCGAAGACGTCCGCGAAGCGCTGCACCATCGGCACGGCGTCACGGCCGTACCCGGTGTTGGTGAGCACCTGCCCGCAGCAGGCCTGCTCCATCGGGAACTCCACCCGGACGCCGAGCCGATCGAGCAGGCGGACCGTCGCCTTGGGGGTGTCCGGCCACATCGTGTCGTTGAAGCAGGTGGCGAAGAGGGCGACGCGCAGTCCGGTGCGAGCGGTGGACGCGGTCACGGGAGCATCCACGACAGGACGGTCGACTGCAGCCCGACGAGCAGGCACATGACGACGATGAGGCCGATGCTCCAGGGGAGCACCTTGCGCAGGATCGCCGACTCCTGGCCGACGAGCCCGACGGCCGTGGCCGCGATGGTGAGATTTTGCGGGCTGATCATCTTGCCGACCACTCCTCCGGAGGTGTTGGCGGCGACGAGCAGAGTCGGGTCGATGCCTGCCCGCTCGGCGGCGCTCTGCTGGAGGGTGGCAAACAGAGCATTGGCACTCGTGTCAGACCCGGTCACGGCTGTGCCGATCCAGCCGAGCAAGGGGCTGAAGAAGGCGAAGGCGGCGCCGGTCCCGGCGATCCACGCGCCGATGGTGATCGTCTGCCCGGAGAGGTTCATGACATAGGCCAGAGCCAGGACGGAGGCGACGGTGACGAAGGCCCAGCGCATCTTGACCGCGGTCTCCTTCATCTCTGCGAAGAGCCCGGAGAAGCCGATGCCGTAGGCCAGGGCGACGATGACGGCGCAGATGAGGAGCATGGTCCCGGGCGAGGAGAGCCAGGAGAAGCCGTAGGTCGTGGAGGCGTTGACGCTGCCGTCGTGGTTGAGCACCTCACCGGACAGGCCGGGCCAGGGGATCTTGACATTGGTGCTGGTCAGCCAGGTGTCGACGGCCGGGACGAGCTTGGCGACGGAAAAGACGGCGACGACGAGGATGTAGGGGAACATCGCCCACGCGATCGACGTCGGCGTGAGGGCCTTGGCCTGCGCGTCGAGCTCCTCGGG
>JAKDKQ010000024.1 GCA_030453295.1 Janibacter sp. | reverse complement strand
GGCCGACCGGGCAGGTCACAGACTGCCCGTTAGGGCAGTTACCTGCGTCTCCCTCCGTCCCTAGCGTGGACCGAACCGAATCCGTCACGTTGGAAGGGACCGCACCATGGACGCCGAGCAGCTCGACACCACGCAGGACGCACCGGCCGAGACCGTCACCGAGGAGCTCATCGAAGAGGTCTCGATCGACGGCATGTGCGGCGTCTACTGATCGCCGGGGCCTCGTTCCAGTGACCACGACAACCGCGATGACGCCACGGATGCTGACACACCCCTGGGAGCTGTCGGCATCCGTGGCGTTGCGCCCCGAGCCCTTCGGCGCGCTCGCCTACAACTTCCACAACCGCAAGCTCTCCTTCCTCAAACGCCCCGAGCTCGTGCGGGTCGTCGAGCGTTTGGGCGACCACCCCGACGTGCTGAGCACGCTCGAGGCCGAGGGCATCCCGCAGGAGCAGCACGCGGCCTACGTACGGGCCTTGAGCGGCCTTGCCGCGACCGACATCATCCGCCCGCGCACCGCCACCTGAGGACCGAGGAGCAACCATGACCCTCACCACCGACCGACCGACCGCGGCCGCGCCCGCCCGCCCCGAGGGAGGCGCCCTCGTCAAGCAGTTCGAGTTCGGCCTCGACGCCCCGATCTGCCTCACCTGGGAGCTCACCTATGCGTGCAACCTCGAGTGCGCGCACTGCCTCTCGAGCTCTGGCCGCCGCGACCCGCGCGAGCTGAGCACGCAGCAGTGCAAGGAGGTCATCGACGAGCTGCAGCGCATGCAGGTCTTCTACGTCAACATCGGGGGCGGCGAGCCGACGATCCGACCAGACTTCTGGGAGCTGCTCGAGTACGCCATCGCCCACGAGGTCGGGGTGAAGTTCTCCACCAACGGTGCCCGGATCACGCCCGAGCGCGCCGCCTTCCTTGCCGCCACGGACTACGTCGATGTACAGATCTCCCTGGACGGCGCGACCCCCGAGGTCAACGACTACGTGCGCGGCCCGGGCTCCTACGACATGGCGATCCGCGCCCTCGAGAACCTGCAGGCAGCCGGCTTCTCCGACGCCAAGATCTCGGTCGTCTGCACCCGTCAGAACATCGGCCAGCTCGACGATTTCAAGCGCATCGCCGACGAGTACGGTGCCACCCTGCGCCTGACCCGCCTTCGTCCCTCGGGCCGCGGCGCCGACGTCTGGGACGAGCTGCACCCGCTGCCGGAGCAGCAACGCGAGCTCTACGACTGGCTCGTCGCCCACGGGGAAGACGTCCTCACCGGCGACTCCTTCTTCCACCTCGCGGCCTTCGGTGAGCCCCTGCCGGGGCTCAACCTCTGCGGGGCGGGGCGCGTCGTCTGCCTCATCGACCCGATCGGCGACGTGTACGCGTGCCCCTTCGCCATCCACGACCAGTTCCACGCCGGCAACCTGCTCACCGAGGGAGGTTTCGGCGAGGTCTGGCGCAACTCCAAGCTCTTCCGCGAACTGCGCTCCCCCCAGACCGGTGGCGCCTGCTCATCGTGTGCCCACTACGACAGCTGCCGCGGTGGGTGCATGGCCGCGAAGTTCTTCACCGGCCTGCCGCTCGACGGCCCCGACCCCGAGTGCGTCAAGGGCTACGGCGAGTCCGCGCTCACCGGCGAGCGCACGATCCCGGCCGCGAGCCAGGACCACTCCAAGTCCAACCCCACCCGTAATGAGCCCGTGATGCTCCAGCTCATGCGCCGCCGACCTGACGGGCAGGACTCTCCCGCGACACGACCGGTCTCGGCGTGCGCCGAGAGCCCGATCGCCGGATTCACACCCTGATGACGAGGAGCACGTGACGATGCAGACCCCTTCATGGTTCGAGAACCCGTGGAAGCGCAACCCTTGGTTCGAGTCCGTGGCCGTCGCCCAGGAACGCGCCCGCAAGAGGCTGCCGGCCCCCGTCTACAGCGCCCTGCTCGCCGGCTCCGAGCGCGGTCAGAGCCGCGATGACAACCAGAGCGCTTTCGCCGAGCTCGGCCTGGCACCGCACGTCGTCGGTCAGCAGCCCGAGCGCGACCAGACGACGAGCGTCTTTGGTCAGCAGATCAGCTCGCCGGTGATCATCAGCCCGACCGGGGTGCAGGCCGTGCACCCCGATGGTGAGGTCGCCGTCGCCCGGGCAGCCGCGGCCCGCGGCACGATCATGGGCCTGTCCAACTTCGCCTCGAAGTCCGTCGAGGAGGTCTGCGCCACCGGGGCGACCACCTTCTTCCAGATGTACTGGACGGGCGACCGTGACACGATGATCCAGCGCATGGAGCGGGCACATGCCGCGGGGTCGCAGGGCCTCATCGCCACCCTCGACTGGTCCTTCTCGATCGGTCGGGACTGGGGCAGCCCCGAGATCCCGGAGAAGGTCGACCTCAAGACGATGATCCGGATGGCGCCGCAGGTCGCGACGAGGCCACGCTGGCTCGCCGACTTCGGCCGTCAGTTCCGCGAGACCGGCAAGCTGCCCGACCTCACCGCACCCAACCTCGCACCGCCCGGGGGGAATGCCCCCACCTTCTTCGGCGCCTACTACGAGTGGATGACGACCCCTCCCCCGTCGTGGGAGGACGTCGCCTGGATGCGTGAGCAGTGGGCCCAGATCAGCGGCACCCCCTTCGTCCTCAAGGGCGTCTCCAGGGTCGACGACGCCCTGCGCGCCGTCGACGCCGGCGTCGCCGGGATCTCGGTCTCCAACCACGGCGGCAACAATCTCGACGGCACTCCCGCGGCCATCCGCATGGTGCGCCCGATCGCCGAGCGGGTCGGTGACCAGGTGGACGTCGTCATGGACGGTGGCATCCGCCGCGGGTCCGACGTCGTCAAGGCGGTCGCTCTCGGCGCCAAGGCGGTCCTCATCGGCCGCGCCTACCTGTGGGGCCTCGCCGCCAACGGTCAGGCAGGTGTCGAAAACGTCCTCGACCTGCTCACCGGTGGCGTGGACTCGGCTCTGCGTGGACTCGCCCTCTCGTCAGTCACCGACCTGCGCCCCGAGCACCTGCTGGTCCCCCACGACTTCGACCGGGAGCTCGGTCTGCCGGTCACGACGGCCGCGCGCTGACGCCATGCGGGCCAGCGACCGGACACGCCGACTCGGCGAGGCCGTCTGGGCACAGACCCAGTGCACCGAGCTGGTCGTCGTGCCGGTCGGGTCGCTGGAGCAGCACGGCCCCCACCTGCCACTCGACACCGACGCCACGATCGCCCGGGCCGTCGCCGACGACGTCGCGGCTGCGCTCACCGCGGCGGGCACGCCGACCTGGGTCACCCCTGCCCTCGCCCTGGGGTCGAGCGGCGAGCACCAGGCCTTCCCCGGGACCATCTCGATCGGCACGCAGGCACTGCACCTGGTGATCGTCGAGACAGTGCGGTCGGTCCTCACCTGGGCGCCCCGCGTGCTGCTCGTCAACGGGCACGGCGGCAACCATGACGCGGTCGTCGGCGCCGTCGCCCAGCTGCGCCACGAAGGCCACGACGTCACGTGGGCCCCGTGCTCCACGCCGGGGTCGGATGCTCACGCGGGCCGCGTCGAGACCTCGCTCATGCTGTGGTTGCGCCCGCGATCGGTGCGCCTGGAGCTCGCCGAACGGGGCTGCACCCGCCCGCTGCCGCAGATCCTGCCGGCGATGCGTGACGGAGGCGTAGCGGTCGTCGCCCCCAACGGCGTGCTCGGCGACCCGGCCGGCGCCACCGCTGACGAAGGTCGACGCCTCCTGCTCGGGATGGTCCAGTCCGTCCGCGACACAGCGGGCCTCGAGGGCGCGCGGTGACCCGGCGGGTCGCCCTCGTCACGGGCGCCGCAAGGGGCATGGGAGCGGCGATCTCGCTGCGGCTCGCGCACCAGGGCTACGACGTGCTCGCTGTCGACGCCTGCGAGGGGCCGGACGCGATCCCCTACGCCATGCCGACCCGGGCCGAACTCGACGGGATCGCCGACGACCCACGCGGGGCAGGCCGCGTCACGGTCCGGGTCGTCGACGTGCGCGATGCCGCGGCCCTGCGCGACGCGGTCGCCGAGGCCGTCGACCGCTGGGGCCGGCTCGACGTCGCCGTCGCCGCCGCCGGCGTCATCGCCGGCGGAGCGCCCCTGTGGGAGACACCGTGCGATCAGGTCGACCTGCTCTGGCAGGTCAATGCGCTGGGGGTCTGGCACACGGCCGCGGCCGCCGTCCCCGCGATGCTCGACGGGCCCGACCCCTCGGGGTGCCGCTTCGTAGCCGTGGCCTCCGCGGCGGGCGGACGGGGCCTGTACCACCTGTCCGCCTACACTGCCGCCAAGCACGCCGTCGTCGGGATGGTGCGCGGCCTCGCCGCCGACCTGGTCGGCACGGGAGTCACCGCCGTCGCCGTGAGCCCCGGTGGCACCCGCACCGACATGCTGGCCGCCACCGCCGACATCTACGGGACGACGACCAACGACCTGGCCCACCACCAGCTCGTGCGCCGCACCCTCGACCCGGAGGAGATCGCCGCGACGGTCGCGCTCTGCGCTTCCCGGGAGGGCGCAGCGCTCAACGGCGGCGTCATCGCCGCGGACGGGGGTTTCGCCGGATGAGCGACCGCTTCGCGCGCGGATTCGAGGCCCAGATCCGCCACGACGTGCGGGTCCACGACGACCTGCTCATCGGCGGCTCGCCCCTGCGGGCCGTGCGCCTGTCATCCGCGGCACGAGCGCGGATCGTCGACGGGCGCCTGACGGTGCACGATGCGACGGATGCGGCGCTCACCGCCCGGCTCATCGACGGCAACCTCGCCGATCCGGTCCTGCACGGCTGCGGGCCGCACGCCCGCGAGCTCACCGTGATCATCCCGATCCGTGACCGGCCGGAGCAGCTCGACCGTTGTCTCCGTGCCCTCGACGGACTGCGGTGCATCGTCGTCGACGACGAGTCTCACGATCCTGATGCCGTCACCCGGGTCGCCGTCGAACACGACGCCCGAATCATCTCCCTCCCTGTCAACCTCGGTCCCGCAGGAGCCCGCAACACCGGGCTGCTCGCCGTGGATACCCCCTACGTCGCCCTCGTCGACTCCGACGTCCAGGCCGATGCGGCGATGCTGCGCCGACTCGCCCGGCACTTCGACGACCACAGGGTGGCGCTCGTGGGGCCTCTCGTGCGCAGCCGCTCCCGGGCCGACGTCCCCCGATGGTTCGAGCGCTACGACGAGCAGGTCTCGTCACTGGCCCTCGGCCGACGAGCCTGCTCGGTCCGACCGGGCGCGGCGGTCGCCTGGCTGCCCAGCGCCTGTCTCGTCGCGAGGGTCGACCGGTTGCGGGTGGCCGGAGGCTTCGCCGAGGAGATGCGAGTCGGTGAGGACGTCGACCTCGTGTGGCGACTGGTCGACTCCGGCGAGGTCGTGCGCTACGACCCAGCCGAGACCGCCTGGCACGACGCCCGAGGCAGCGTGACGGGCTGGCTCGGGCGCAAGTTCCTCTACGGCACAGGGGGCGCCGACCTGGCCGCACGTCACGGGCGCACGGGCGCTCCGGCGGTCATCTCCGCGACGATGGCCATCTCGGCCGCGGCCGTCCTCGTCGCCCGCCCATGGTCACTCCCGGTGGCCGCCCTCGGACTGCTGTCGGGAGTACGGTCGCTCCACCGGCGGCTGCCACCGACGGCGCACCGCTCCGGGCTCGCCGTACAGCTCGCGACACAGGGACTCGGCTGGGCGGTGCGACAGGAGGCCGCGCTGCTGCTGCGCCACTGGTGGCCGCTCGCCGCTGTCGGGGTGCTGCGCAGTCGCTCCGTGCGGAGGGCTCTCGTGACCGCCCTGCTGGTCGACATCGTCGTGGCAGGCATCGACCACCCGGAGGCTCGCTACGCACCCGTGAGCCGGCGCCTCGACGACCTCGCCTACGGGGCGGGACTCTGGGTCGGCGCCCTGCGGGCTCGCTCGGTCGCAGCGCTGCTGCCACGCCGGCCGGGCGCCTGAGACGACGTCCGTCGTGTCGGCGTGGATGACCCATGCCCGGTCGCAGTCGCGGGCCCTGCCTGATCGGGTAGGTGGGCGCCTGCCCTGCAGGGGGGTATCTGGACTCTGGACTGTCGGCGGCCACCCGTGCGCCCCTACCGTCCGAGTGCACGACAATCCCCACGGTCAAAGGAGACCAGCCATGCAGGTTGATGAGCTACTCAAGCCCTTCCCGATCAAAGAGTTCCACCCCTTCCCCCGCGCCATGATGGGACCTGGGGCCTGGGAGATGATCGGACCGGAGGCCCTCAAGCTCGGCTTCCGCAAGACCCTCGTCATGACGACCGGCCTGCGCGGCACGGACATCGTCAAGAACATCGTCGAGTCGCTGAAGTACCACGGCCTCGACGTCGTCGTCTACGACCAGGTCGAGTCCAACCCCAAGGACTACAACGTCATGGACGCCGTCGCGCTCTACCAGGAGAACAAGTGCGACAGCTTCGTCTCCATCGGCGGTGGCTCCGCCCACGATGCGTGCAAGGGAGCCAGGATCTCGGTCGCGCACGACGGTCGCAATGTCAACGAGTTCGAGGGCTTCAACATGTCCGAGAACCCGCAGAACCCGCCGCACATCGCTGTCTCCACCACAGCCGGCACCGGCTCCGAGACCTCGTGGGCGTATGTCATCACCGACACGACCACGGACCCGGACAACCCGCACAAGTTCGTCGCCTTCGACGACGCGTCCGTGGCCAGCCTCGCCGTGGACGACCCGGTACTTTACTACAGCCTCCCCACGGACTACACCGCCCAGTGCGGCTTCGACGTCCTCGCCCACGCCTCCGAGCCCTATGTCTCCAGGTTGAACTTCGAGCCCTCGCTCGGCAACGCGATCCGCGCGGTCAAGCTCACCTCGGAGAACCTGCGCGAGGCCGTGTGGAACGGCCAGGACCTGAAGGCTCGAGAGGGGATGATGTACGCGCAGTACATCGCCGCCCAGGCCTTCAACTCCGGTGGGCTGGGCATCATCCACTCGATCAGCCACGCCGTGAGTGCGTTCTACGACACCCACCACGGACTGAACAACGCCATCGCACTACCGCGAGTGTGGGCCTTCAACATGCCCGCCTGCTACGGCCGCTTCGCCGACATCGCCGAGGCGATGGGCGTGGACACCCATGGCATGACCAAGGTGCAGGCCGCCGACGCCGCGCTCGAGGCCTCGATCCGGCTGCTGCGTGATGTGGGCATCCCCGAGCGCTTCGTGGACGTCACTCACGACAGCTACTCCAAGAATCGCCTCGGCCTTGGCCCGACCGCGTACTACCAGAACGCCAGCGTCATCAACGGCGACGCGGAGGCCGTCGACAAGATCACCCACCACGTCCTCGGCGACGCCTGCACCCCGGGCAACGCCAAGGAGTGCACCTTCGAGACCGTGCGTCCGGTCATCGAGCACTGCATGAACGGTGACCTGGACGACCTCATCAGCTGAGGTCGTCCACCCGCCTCGGGTCCCTCCCTTCGCCTCGTCGAGAGGACGAAGGGAGGGGCCCACCCCTTCATCCCCGGCAAGGAGCGCCATGTCCACCCCCACGACACACGACACACCCCTCCTCGACAGCGTCGAGGACACCATCGACAGATTCCGTGAGCACGGCTATCTCGTCGATCACCGGCTGGCGACAACGGTCTTCTTGCAGACCCGGCTGGAGAAGCCGGTCCTGCTCGAGGGCCCCGCTGGGGTCGGCAAGACCCAGCTGGCACAGAGCCTCGCGGCCGTGACTGGACGCCGACTCATCCGTCTGCAGTGCTACGAGGGCCAGGACGAGTCGAAGGCCCTCTACGAGTGGGACTACGGCAAGCAGCTCCTCTATACCCAGATCCTGCGGGAGAAGATCGGCCAGATCGTCTCCGACGCCAGCGACCTCACCGAGGCCGTGGACCAGATCTCCGCGCACGACAGCATCTTCTTCTCCGAGCGCTTCCTCGCCGCGCGGCCCCTGCTCGAGGCGATCACGAGCGAAGAGCCCGTGGTCCTGCTCATCGACGAGGTCGACCGCGCCGACGAGGCCCTCGAGGCCGTGCTGCTCGAGCTGCTCTCCGAGTACCAGATCTCCATCCCCGAGATCGGGACGATCCGGGCCGAGCAGCTCCCGCTCGTGGTGCTGACCTCCAACAACACGCGTGACCTGTCCGCCGCGCTCAAGCGCCGATGCCTGCACCTCTTCCTCGACTACCCGAGCCCCGAGCGCGAGCTGGACATCCTGCGCTCGAAGCAGACCGGGCTCACTGACGCACTCGCTGCGCGCCTGGTCGAGATCGTCCGCGGCCTGCGTGAGCTCGACCTGCGCAAGGCGCCCAGCATCTCCGAGACCATCGACTGGGCGCGCACCCTCGCGGTGCTCGGCGTCGACGAGCTCGAGGCAGGTCTGCTCTCGGACACCTTGAGTGTGGTGGTCAAGTACGAGCGTGACCTGCGCCGAGCCGGCGAGGCCCTGCCCAGGCTGGTCGACCCCAACCACGACGTCCCCGACGCTGCCACGCCACAGACCCAGACGGCGCCCACACCGGCGCGTCCACACGCGGAGCGTGAGATCGAGGGCGACGTCGACGGTCGTGCAGCGCGCCTGGCCAAGGACCAACCGGGTCGGCACGACTCCGACTACTACGGAGCCCCGGGCGGGCTCGGTGCCGCGCGCAAGGTGAGCCCCGGCCAAGGCAGTCGTTCCTTCGCCGGCCGAGGCGCCCGCAAGCGCCCGGTCTGAGGCCGTGCCATGGAGACCACGCTCCACCGGTTCGTCCGGATCCTGAGGCTCCGCGGGGTTCCCGCGAGCGTCGCCGAGGCCATCGACGGGCTGAGCGCGGCCGCGCAGCCCGGGGTCCTCGCCAACCGGGAGGTGCTGCGCGCCGCACTCGCGGTCAGCCTCATCAAGGACCGTCGCGATCTGCCGGTCTTCGACGAGACCTTCGACCGGTTCTTCGCGCTCCGACCTGCCCTCACCGCGTCGGAGGACGGCCACGTCGACGGCCATGACGACCTGGAGGACGACGGGGAGATCGCCCAGTTCTCGCTGTCAGAGGACGTCAGCGACACCCCCCAGGACGGTCACTCGCACGGCAAGCCCTTCGACCTGCACCAGTTCTTCGACCCCGAGGACATGGCCCAGTCCTACAACCTGCACCAGTCGGCTCACCGGCTCGACATGGCCAACCTCACCGACGAGATCACCCTGTCGGACAAGGCCCGTGCCGGGACCGAGGACGTCGCGCGCGTGCAGATCTCCACCTCGCGGCTGCACAACCCCGGCACCCCCGGCGACCTGGCGCGACGATCGGGCCTGCAGATCGACGCCGAGCTGAGCGTGGCGCAGGAGATGGCGCTCCTCGCCTGGCTCGACGAGTCGGACGACCTGCCAGAGCTCGACGACGGCGACGCTCCCGAGATGGCCGCACTGCGAGAGGCGCTCCAACCCTTCCTCGACCACCTGCCAGAGCGGCTCAAGGGCTTCCTCGAGCAGCTCATGGCCTCGGAGGCCGAGATCGAGCTGCGCGAGCTCGAGGCTGCCCAGGCCGAGACGGTCGAAGAGGGCGACCGCGCCGCCCTCGAGGACTCGATCCGGCGGCTGCTGCGAAGCCTCCACGGAGCCCCCCGACCCCGACGGCACACCGCGGCCGGTGGGACCATCGACGGGCGACTGACCATGCGGCGCAACATGCGCTATGACGGCGTGCCCTTCCGGCCCGTGACGGTGGCCAAGGTCGAGGACCGGCCGCGACTGCTCGTGCTGTGCGATGTCTCGCTGTCGGTCCGTCAGACCTCACGCTTCATGCTGCACATGGTCCACTCGCTGCAGTCCGTGGCGACCAAGGTGCGCTCCTTCGCCTTCGTCGGGGACCTCGTGGAGATCAGCGATCTCTTCGCCGATCACCCCGTCGAGGAGGCGCTCTCCCTCGTCATGTCCGGGCTGCCCGAGGGTGGAGTGCTCGACGTGGACGCCGACTCCGATTACGGCACCGCCTTCGAGGTCTTCCTCGAGCAGCACGGCAGTGCCCTCAACCGACGCACGACCGTCATCGTGCTCGGCGACGGCCGCAACAACGGCAACGACCCCAGGCTGCCCGTCTTCGAGGAGATCGCCCGGCGGGTGCGCTCGGTCATCTGGCTCACCCCCGAGCCCACCTACTCGTGGGGGCTGGGCAGCTGCGACCTGCCCCTGTACGCCGAGGCGTGCGACCAGGTCCAGGTCGTCCGCGGCCTGAACGGGCTGGAGCGGGTGGCCGGCACCTCGGTAGGCGGTGCGCGATGACCGTGCGGACCCACCAGGTGTGCCCCGCCCCGATCGACCCGTTCGACCCGCAGGGCCATCCTGTCTACTCCGACGGCCTCGTCGACGTTGTCCGTGTCGTCGGTCGGCCGCCCCGGCGCACCCTGCGCTCGGTCCGCACCGCCCACTTCGACATCCGGGTCGAGGACGGACGGGTGCACATCACCCACTGGGTCCCCGACGAGCGGATCAACTCCGGCCTGAGCGAGATGCTCTCCCACGAGGTCTTCGGGCCCGGGTGGTTGCGTGGCGCCGACGTCTTCGAGCGGATCATGACCGGGATCGTCCTCACCTCGCGTGAGGACCCCTTGGAGGCATGGGAGCACTTCTACCGCTCGAGCCTGCGCGAGATCGAGGCTGCCATGCAGCGCGCCGATGGACCGGTCGAGGGCACGCACGGGCAAATCGGCGGGTACGCACCCGTCTACGCGCGCGCCGAGGAGCTTCTCGTCGGGCGCTCCGTCGTCGAGCTGGGATCGTGCTTCGGCTTCTTCAGTCTGCGCCAGGCCGAGACGCACGAGGTCACGGCGGTCGATGTCTCGGTCGGGTCGATCCGACTGCTGGAGCGGATGTCGGCCCGCCTCGGCGCCCCCGTGGAGAACCTCGTCGCAGACGCCGCGCACGTGGCCCTGACTGACGATGCTGCCGACACCGTCGTCGCGCTCCACCTCCTGGAGCACCTGGAGGCGCAGCACGGGCGGCGGGTGATCGCCGAGGCCATCAGGCTGGCCCGTCGACGGGTGATCATCGCGGTCCCCTTCGAGGACGAGCCCGAGGAGCTCTGGGGCCATGTGCGGGTGCTGACGATGGAGGACCTGCGGGGGTACGGTCGGGCAACCGGCCTGCCGTTCGAGGTGCACGAGCACCACGGCGGGTGGCTGGTGCTCGACATCGCCTGAGCCCCTCCGCGCCGGTGAAGGATCTACAGGAGACCGGCCTTGGACGCGGCGTAGACGGCCTCGGCCCGGCGGGACACCCCGAGCTTGCGCAGGATGTTGCCCACGTGGAACTTCGCCGTGGTGTCGGAGATGAAGAGCTCCTGACCGATGCGGCTGTTGGACAGACCCGAGGCCAGCAGGCGCAGGACCTCCAGCTCGCGGGCGGTGAGCTCCTTGGGCTGCTCGTCCTCACTGCCGTGCAGCCCCTTGACGACTGCGGCGGCCGACCGGGCGTCAAAGGCGCTGCCACCGCGGCTCACGTCGCGGATCGCCCGCACGAGAGCAGAGGTGTCTACGTCCTTGACGACATAGCCGCGGGCACCTGCGCGGATGGCGCGCAGCACCAGACGCTCGTCAAGGAAGGTCGTCAGCACGAGCACCGCGATGTCCGGGTGCAGCGTGGTCAGCTCCTCGCACAGGGCGATCCCCTCGCCGTCGGACGAGGTCGACAGCTTGAGGTCGAGGCAGACCATGTGCGGGGCGAGCTCGGCGACGAGCGCCTTCGCCTGGGCTGGGTCCTCGGCCTCACCGACAATGAGGATCCCCTCCTCGCGCTGCAGCACCGACCGCAGGCCTTGGCGCACGATCGCGTGATCATCGACGAGGAGCAGCCGGATCTCCTCGCCGGACTCCACGAGGGCATCGGTCGTCATCGTCATCTTTGCTCCTTGGAGGTCGCCTCGCCGGTAGCGAGCTGTTCGATGAGGCTGCTGCGCCCGTCGGCCACCGATACGGGGACCCTGATCTCCACGCGCACTCCGCCGATACGGGCTCGGCGGAACCGCACCCGGCCACCGAGATCGGCCACCCTGGCCTCGATGTTGGCAAGGCCGCGGTGGCTCCCGTCGGTGCTGCGGCGCTCGACCCGCAGGAGGCGACCGAGCACGACCGGGTCACCGACCCCGTCGTCCGCCACCGACACGACCATCTCGTCCGGCCGGTAGCGCAGGTGCACGACCGCCCGGGTCGCACCGGCGTGCAGGGCGACGTTGAACATCGCCTCGCCGACTGCCCGAGCGATGTCGTGCTCGGCGTCGACCCCCAGGGCCACTGGCTCTCCGGCGACTCGGACCTGAACATGCAGGTGGCTGCGGTGGTGCTCGGCCACCTCGCGCACCAGGTCCGGCAGTGAGGCGAGTGTCTCCCCCTGGGAGCGACTCAGGGCGTAGATGGCCCGTCGCAGCTGACTCACCGCTTGCTGGGTGAGGCCCTTGGCCGTGACCAGCTGTTCGTGCACGGGGTCCTCTGGTCCCGCCCGCTGGGCGAGCTCGCCCCGGGCGAGCTCGACGACCATGCCGGCCGAGAGGACGTACTGCGTGACGGAGTCGTGCAGCTCTCGGGCGATGCGGCCCCGCTCGCCGTCGATGAGCTCACGCTGGCGGGCGAGCTCGAGGCGCTTCTCGAGCCGGTGCAGCTGGTGCGTCCGATGATCGAGGTCGCGCGACTGCGCCTGCACCTCGTCGTAGAGCCGCTGGGCACGCCGGTGGAGGCGCTGACCCTGGAGGTACTGCTCGGAGGTGTACAGCGAGACTGCGGCCTGGTTGGCGAGGATGCGCAGCACTGCGAGGTCACCCGGCTCCGGAGCCTCCGCCAACCCGTGGACCCCGACGAGCGCGCCGACCGGGGTCCCCGCCAGGACCACCGGGACCCGGACCCAACGACCCGCGTCCGCCGAAACGACCGAGGCTCCCTTCCGGATCGCAGTGAGCTCGCGGCGCACGAGTTCCGGGAGTGCGTCGACCTCGTCGTGGGGGCTCGACCGGCCACCCGCCAGAGCGAGGAAGCGCGGCCTGGCCCCGACAAGCTGACCGTCCGTCAGGGCGAGGATCGTCCACTCTGCCTCGAGGTGCGCCGACGCAGCGCGAACGACCTCCTCGAGCAGCCCGCGCGGTCCCTCGTGGGTACGCACCAGAGCCCGCGAGATCGAGTCCATCGCGCGGACGGCTCGCTCCATCCGCTCGTCGGAGCGGACGAAGGCACGGTAGTAGGAGCCCTTGCCCGAGCGCACCCCCGTGAGCGCCTCGAGGTCGGGCGCCGCTCGGGTCACAACGCGTCCCGGAAGAGTGCCCTGATGTCGTCCTGATCGGCCTCGCGCGGGTTGGTCGTGAGGCAGGCGTCCTGCAGGGTGGTCGCCGACAGCGACTCGATGTCGGACTCGCTCACCCCGAGGTGGCGCAGGCCTCGCGGGACGCCCACGTCGTCGGCCAGCTCACGGACGTGGTCGGCCAGCAGCTCCGCCGCCTCCTCGCCCGGCACCCCCTCGACGGCCAGCCCCGCCGATCGGGCGAGCCCGACGAAGCGGTCCGGGGTCGCCCGGGCGTTGTACCGGATGACGTGCGGCAGGAGCACGCCGTTGATCACGCCATGAGGTGCATCGAGCAGACCCCCGACCTGGTGACTCATCGCGTGCGTCGCCCCGAGGATCGCGTTGGTGAATGCCATGCCCGCCTGCAGGCTCGCCTGGGCCATCTTGCCCCGCGGGTCCAGGTCTTGGGGCCGTGTCATCGTTGAACGCAGGTGGCTGCAGACCAGGCCCACCGCGCTCAGGGCCTGGCCATCCGCCAGGGGGTTGTGGGCGCGCGAGACATAGGACTCGACTGCGTGGGTGAGCGCGTCCAGGCCGGTCGCCGCGTTGAGCTGCTCGGGCATCGTCGTGAGCAACCGAGGGTCGGTGATCGAGATGTCAGGCACGAGCGCTCGCCCCATGATCGTCAGCTTCACCCGGCGCTCGGTGTCGGTGACGATGCAGAATTGCGAGACATCGGCGCCGGTGCCGGAGGTCGTCGGGATCATCAGCATCGGCGGGATCGGCGCGTCGACCCGGTCGATGCCTGCGTAGTCACGGATGTCGCCGCCGTTGCCGGCGAGGACAGCGACCCCCTTCGCGGCGTCGGCGCACGATCCACCCCCGATGGCGATGATGACGTCACCGCCCACCTCGAGATACCGCTCGTACGCCGCGGCGATCTCGTGGTCCTTGGGGTTGGGCGTCACCGAGGTCCATACGCTGGGCCGCAGCCCCTCCACCCGTAGCAAGGGCAGCAGCTCGTCGACCCAGCCCGCCTCGACGATGCCCGGATCGGTGACGACGAAGGGGCGTCTGGCCCCCAGTCGCACTGCGGCATGGCCAGCCTCGGCCAGCGATCCGGTACCGAAGAGGATCTCCGGGGCGTGGAACTTCAGGAGGAAGGCGCCGTCGCCGCCCAGAGACCCGGGCGCGTGGGACACCGGCGCACGGGCGTCGTGCTCCGTCGTCGTCGACGCGGTCCCGGAGGGGCTCATTCCGCAACCGTAGCCCCACATGCAGGACGCCGGAAGGCCAACGGAGCAGACCTACCCGATCGGGTAGGTGCCCACACGACCAACCTTTCGCCAACCCCCTTCGTCCTAGCGTCCTGATCAGGACGACGGCGCAACGAGGCGCCGT
>JAKDKQ010000247.1 GCA_030453295.1 Janibacter sp. | reverse complement strand
ACCCTCGTCGGCGCCCACGAGACCGCGTGGGCGGACCCCTCGGCACGGCACGCCGACGGACGGCGCAGCCGGGCTCTGCTCGACCGTGCTCGCGAGGTCCTCGCGCAGGGTTTGGGCGTCCGCCCCGACGAGCTGACCCTGCACGCCAGCGGCGATCAGGCAGCGCGCTCGGCCCTGGCGCTGCTCTCTCGTGGTCGACGGCGCCGGACGGGTCCCGTGGTCACCTCGGCGGTCGAGCACTCCTCCCTCCTGCGGTGGCTGAGGGCCGGCGAGAGCGCCCCGGTGTCGGTGCCCGTCTCCCCCACCGGCGCCGTTGACCTCGCGGCGTGGCAGCAGTCCATCGACGCCCAGACCCCCTTCGCCGTCCTGCAGTCGGCCAACCAGGAGGTGGGCACCCGCCAGCCGGTGGCGGCCGCGCGTGCGGTGACCCGGGAGCACGGGGTCCCGCTCCTCGTGGACGCCCGCGCTGGGCTGGGCCGGGATGTCGTGCCCACCGACTTCGACGTCCTCGTCGGGGACGCCACCTCGTGGGGTGGTCCCCGTCTCGGCCTGCTCGTCGTGCGCACCGGCACCCGCGTCTCCCCGCACCACCCGCCGAGCCCGCACGAGGGCGGTTTCGCGCTCGACCCCGTCGACGTGCCCACGGCGCTGGCCGCCGCGGAGGCGTGGCAGCAGACGGCCGCCCGACGCGATGACGAAGGGGGCGGTGCCCGACTCCTCGTCGATCGGATCCGGGCCGCGGCCAGCGCCATCGAGGACGTCGACGTCGTCGGGGACCCGCGGGACCGACTGCCGCACGTGTGCACCTTTTCGGTGCTCTATGTCGACGGCGAGACGATCGTGGACGCGCTGGCGCGGCGTGGGCTGGCGGTGGCCTCAGGTTCGGCGTGCACCGCCGACACCCTCGAGCCATCCCATGTGCTGGCGGCCATGGGCGCGCTCACCCAGGGCAATGTACGCATCACGCTGCCGCTCGAGGCCGTCGCGCCGGCCCGAGCCGATGCGGTCGAGCAGCTGTGCTCTCAGCTCGACGAGGTGATCAGGGACGCTCGGGCCCGGATCGCAGCGGGTCACTGACGGCCAGCGCTGCCCCGAGGTCGAGCGGAGGTGCCTGGAGCGCCCCGGCCAGCCGGGCGAGGTACTCCCGACGGTGGATCTCCTCGATGCCGAGCGTCTCCAGGTGCGGGGTGCGCCACTGGACATCGATGATCCGTCGCTGATCGCGGTCAGCGCCCACGAGGCGGTCCAGGGCGACCACGGCTGCCTTGGACGCGTCCGTGGCGTGGTGGAACATCGACTCGCCGGCGAAGAGCCCACCCACAGCGATGCCGTACAGGCCGCCCACGAGGGTGCCCGTGTCGTCCCGGACCTCGACGCTGTGCGCCCAGCCCAGGGCGTGCAGCTCCGTGTAGGCGGCGGCGACATCGTCGGTGATCCAGTACCCCTCGCGAGAGGGATCGGCACAGGCCGACAGGACCGCCTCGAAGTCCTCGTCGACGGTCACGGTGAAGGCCCGCAGGGAGCGCCGCAGTGACCGGCTGATGTGCACGTGGCCGGGCCGAAGGACGCCACGCCAGGTCGGGCTCCACCACCCCATCGGCGGGGACCCCCCTTCGCCCAGTCCCATGGGGAAGACGCCGTGGCGGTAGGCGGTGAGGACCGAGGACGGGTCGAGCCGGCCACCGACCCCGACGACCTCGCCGACCTCACGGGGTGCGCCCTCGGCCGACTCGAGACCGGCCCGCAGGTAACCCGCCCAGAGGGGCGATGCGCCCGCGGGCTCGACCGGGGGGAAGGGAGGTCGGGTCACGTCGACCGTCGGGTCGCGATCAGGGACGCGGGCAGGTGATGCGCCCGGCGATGAGGTCGGCGCTCTCCTGGCCGTAGGCATCGGCGAGACGCTCGAAGAAGCGGGCGGTGCCCAGCTCGTACTCCTGGGTGCCGACCGTCTCGATGACATAGGTCGCGAGCATCGAGCCGAGCTCGGCCGACTCGCGCAGGGGCAGACCTTCGCTGATCCCGGTGAGGAACCCGGCGCGGAAGGCGTCGCCGACCCCGGTCGGGTCGGCCTTGGTCACCTCGCGCGCGGTCCCGACGACGATCGGCTCGTCCAGGTCCTTGCCGGTGATCCGCACGCCGTCCTTGCCCAGGGTCGTCACGCGGTAGGTGACGCGGGAGTTGATCTCGTCCTGGGTCCAGCCGGTCTTCTGCTCCGTCAGGTGCGACTCGTACTCGTTGGTGATGAGGTACTCGGCGCCGTCGACGAGATCGCGGATCAGCTCTCCGTCACCGAAGGCCAGCTGCTGGCTGGGATCGGCGACGAAGGGGATGCCGCGGGTGCGGCACTCACGGGTGTGGCGGCGCATGGCCTCCGGGTCGTCGGGTCCGACGAGCACGAGGTCGAGGCCACCCACGCGCGCGGCGATGGGGGCGAGCTCGATCTCGCGGGCCTCGCTCATGGCGCCGGCGTAGAAGGTCGCGATCTGCGCCATGTCGTCGTCGGTCGTGCAGACGAAGCGGGCGGTGTGCTGGGTCTCGGAGACGCGCACCGAGTCGCAGTCGACGCCGTGGCGCTCCAGCCAGCTGCGGTAGTCGGCGAAGTCCTCACCGACCGAGCCGACGAGGACCGGGCGCTGGCCGAGGTTGGCCATGCCGAAGCAGATGTTGGCGGCCACTCCCCCGCGACGGATCTCCAGCGTGTGGGCCAGGAAGCTCACGGAGATCTTGTCGAGCTGGTCGACGACGAGCGAGTCGGCGAAGCGACCCGAAAAGGTCATCAGGTGGTCGGTGGCGATGGATCCGGCGATGGCGATGGGCACCGGGCCACCCTACAGAGGGATCGTCACGACGAAGGGGGCGTCCTCACCGTGGTGAGGACGCCCCCTTCGGGCTCGAGCCCTGTCGATCAGCTGAAGCTGTCGCCGCAGGCGCAGGAGCTGCCCGCGTTGGGGTTGTCGATGGTGAAGCCCTGCTTCTCGATGGTGTCGGCGAAGTCGATCGTCGCGTCCGTGAGGTACGGGGCGCTCATGCGGTCGACGACGACCTGAACTCCACCGAAGTCACGCACGAGGTCACCGTCGAGCGAGCGCTCGTCGAAGTACAGCTGGTAGATCAGGCCGGAGCAACCGCCCGGCTGGACGCCGATGCGCAGGCGCAGGTCGTCGCGACCTTCCTGCTCGAGCAGCGACTTGACCTTGCCAGCGGCGACGTCGGTCAGGACGATGCCGTGGGTCTCGGTGGCCGTCTCGCCGGCGCTGTCGGGGGTGGTGGCCTGGGTGTCCTGGACGCTCATGCGATGTCCTCACGACTCGGGGTTGAAGTCCGTGACGGAGCCCGCCACGACGGGGTCAACATGCGCGGTGCGCGGGTTGTTCCCGTCCATCCACCATACGGCAGACAGCCGTGGGTCAGCGGCGGGGTGACCACGTCACGGCCACTCTCTCGGCGCGAGCGCGCAGGGTCCCGACCGGGTCGGCCATCGCAGCCTCGACGTCGGCCGCCCGATCGGCGACCGCATAGGTCCCGCTCAGTCCGAGCGCCATGGCCTCACGACGACCGATGAGGACCTGACCGGCGAGGGCGATCGCGGGGGTCGCGTGCCCTGCAGCCAGCTGGGCGACCCCTGCCACGACCTTGCCCTGCAGGCTCTGCCAGTCCAGCGCGCCCTCACCCGTGATGACGAGGTCAGCCGCTGCGACGAGGCCCGACATCCCGACGGCCTCCAGGACGATGGCCACGCCGCTCACCCGGCGGGCCCCGAGGAGCATCAGGCCGTACCCGACCCCGCCGGGT
>JAKDKQ010000246.1 GCA_030453295.1 Janibacter sp. | reverse complement strand
GGTGCGGTGGGTAGCTGTGCCATGTCGATCATCCCTTCGCGTTCTTGATGGACGCCTTGGCCGCCTTGACGACGGCGGCTGGCGTGATGCCGAACTTGTCGTAGAGGGTCGCGGCGTCGGCCGAGGCACCGAAGTGGTCGATGGCGACGCTCTCACCGGCGTCGCCGATGATGTCGCGCCAGCCGAAGGGAGTCGCCGCCTCGACGGAGACGCGGGCTCGGACACCGGCGGGCAGGACCTTGTCCTTGTACCCCTTGCTCTGCTGGTCGAACCACTCGCGGCAGGGCATCGAGACCACGCGGGTGCCGATCTTGGCCTTCTCCAGGGTGGCCCGTGCCTCCATGGCGACGGCCACCTCGGTGCCGGTGGCGACGAGGATGACGTCGGGGACATCGGTCGACGACTCGGCGAGGACGTAGGCGCCCTTGGCCGCTCCCTTCGCCGCAGCGAACTCGGACCGGTCGATCGTCGGGGTCCCCTGACGGGAGAGCGCGAGCGCCGCGGTCGAGGTGTTCTTGAGGATCTGGCCCCAGCAGACACTGACCTCGTTGGCGTCGGCGGGACGCACGACATCGAGGCCGGGCATCGCACGCAGCGCGGCGAGGTGCTCGATCGGCTGGTGGGTCGGACCGTCCTCGCCCAGGCCGATCGAGTCGTGCGTCCACACATAGGTCACGGGCAGCTGCTGCAGCGCAGCGAGTCGGACCGCGGGGCGCATGTAGTCGGAGAACACGAGGAAGGTGCCGCCGTACACCCGGGTCAGACCCTCCAGGGCGATGCCGTTCATGGCCATGCCCATGCCGTTCTCGCGGATGCCGAAGTGGAGGGTGCGGCCGTACTCGCTGCCCTTCCACGTGTCGGTCTGCTTGCCCTTGGGGATGAAGGAGGGCTGGCCGTCCATCGTCGTGTTGTTGGAGCCGGCGAGGTCGGCCGAGCCGCCCCACAGCTCGGGCATGACATCGGCGAGGGCAGTGAGCACCTTGCCCGATGCCGCGCGCGTGGCGATGCCCTTGTCGGAGGCCTCGAAGGTCGGTAGCGCCTTGTCCAGGCCGGCCGGCAGCTTGCCCGCGACGATCCGGTCGAGCATCTCGGCGCGCTCCGGGTTGGCCTTGCGCCATGCCGTGAACTTCTTGTCCCAGTCCTTGTGGGCGGCCTTGCCGCGCTTCTTGACCTCGCGGGTGTGGTCGAGGACGGCCTTCTCGACCGCGAAGTTCTTCTTCGGGTCGAAGCCGAGCAGCTCCTTGGTCGCCGCGACCTCGTCCGCGCCGAGTGCGGAGCCGTGCGATGCGCCGGTGTCCTGCTTGGTGGGAGCCGGCCACGCGATGATCGTGTGGAGGACGATCAGGGTCGGCGCCGTGGTGTTCTTCTTCGCCTGCTGGGTGGCGGCGTAGAGCGCGTCGACGTCCTCGACATAAGTGCTGCCGTCACCGGTCTGGCGCCAGTCGACGTCGATGACCTCCCAGCCGTAGGCCCGGTAGCGCGCACCCACGTCCTCGGTGAAGGCGATGTCGGTGTCGTCCTCGATGGAGATCTGGTTGGCGTCGTAGATGACGTTGAGGTTGCCGAGCTCCTGGTGGCCGGCGAGCGAGCTGCCCTCCGCGGACACGCCCTCCTGCAGGTCGCCGTCGGAGGCGAGGCACCAGATCGTGTGGTCGAAGGGGGAGGTCCCCGCCGTGGCCTCGGGGTCGAAGAGCCCACGTTGGCGACGCTGCGCCATCGCCATGCCGACGGCGGAGGCGATGCCGGACCCGAGGGGACCGGTGGTGATCTCGACGCCCGGCGTGTGGTGGACCTCCGGGTGGCCGGGGGTCAACGAGCCCCAGGTGCGCAGCGCCTTGAGGTCGCTCAGCTCGAGGCCGTAGCCGGAGAGGAAGAGCTGGATGTACTGGGTGAGCGAGGAGTGCCCGATCGACAGCACGAAGCGGTCCCGACCCAACCACGTGGGGTCGGACGGGTCGTGCGTCATGACCTGCTGGTAGAGCAGGTACGCGGCGGGCGCGAGGCTCATCGCCGTCCCCGGGTGGCCGCTGCCGCACTCCTGCACCGCATCCGCGGCGAGCAGGCGGACCGTGTCGACCGCGCGGACGTCCAGGTCCTTCCAGCCAGTCTTCTTGGCGACCGGCATCGGCAGGTCCGCTGACCGGGAGGACGTTCCTGCCGTGCCGCCGGGGTTCGCCGAGGCGACGGTGCGGGTGGTGCCCTTGGGGGCAGCGCTGCTGGCTGCCTTCTTCGCGGGAGCCTTGGGGGAGGTGCCGGTGTCCGTGCTCACGGAGAACCTTTCTGCTGCGGAGGCGTGCGTGCTCGCCACCACACTAGTGCGCGCGTGATGTGCGCGACGCTCCGTGGGGCGGGGCCGGATCGACTCCGGGGCACGGGTAGAGTGAGGCCCAGGCCAGCGTCCGGCGCGGCCCGACCAACCCCCTTCGGCAAAGGCAGTCCGTGACCACTCTCGAGTCGACGCGCGAGCTGTCGCCGGCGACCCGCCCGTGGCGTCGCACCGTGCGTGCGTACGTCGCCCTCACGAAGCCTCGGATCATCGAGCTGCTCCTCGTGACGACGGTCCCGGTGATGTTCCTCGCCCAGCGCGGCGTCCCGTCCATCTCCCTCATCCTGCTCACCCTCGTCGGTGGCAGCCTGAGCGCCGGGGCGGCCAACACCTTCAACATGGTCTACGACCGTGACATCGACGCGCAGATGGGCCGCACACAAAACCGCCCGCTCGTCACCGGCGAGGCCTCGGCACGCGGCGCGCTGATCTTCGCCTTCGTGCTGACGGCCCTCGCGACAGCGTGGCTGTGGCTGCTCGTCAACCCGCTCTCGGCGATGCTCTCGCTCGCTGCGATCGTCCTCTACGCCGTCCTCTACACGATGATCCTCAAGCGCCGGACGTCGCAGAACATCGTCTGGGGCGGCATCGCCGGGTGCATGCCGACCCTCATCGGCTGGTCCGCCGTGACCAACTCCGTCGAGTGGCCCGCGATCATCCTCTTCCTCGTGATCTTCTTCTGGACGCCGCCGCACTACTGGCCGCTGTCCATCGGCTTCGCCGACGACTACGCCGCCGCCGGTGTGCCGATGCTCCCCGTCGTCCGGCAGATGACGACCGTGGCCCGCCAGATCGTCGCCTACTCGTGGGTGATGGTCCTGACCTCCCTCGTGCTCATCCCGGTGGCCGACATGGGGTGGGTCTACGTCGTGGCCGCCGTCGCCTCCGGCGCGCTCTTCGTCGCCGAGGCGCACCGCCTGCTGGCCGTCGCCAAGCGCGGCGAGACCAAGCAGTCGGTGCTCAAGCCCATGCGGCTCTTCCACTTCTCGATCACCTACGTGACGCTGCTCTTCCTCGGTGTCGCGATCGACCCGCTGCTGCACTTCGCCTTGCCCGGCCTGGCTTAGGCCGCTCTTCCGCGCTTCCGCTCCCGAAGGGGGCAGGTCGGCGCGCTGCCGAAGTCCTTCTTCGTCGTGTGGGTGCGTTGTCGTTCTCGACTTCGGCTTGATGCTGCGCCGACCTGCCCCCTTCGTCCGCTGGCCTCGTAGGCGACTGCCCCGTCCCCTTCGTCCGCTCGCGCCGACCCGCCTCCCTTCGTCCGCTGCGTGCGGACCCCGCCGCCCCCATCGCCGCTGTTCACCCAGTGCGCCGGTGCGTGGGGCCGCCCATTCGAAGAAGGACCGCGACCTCGGGGTCGCGGTCCTTCTTCGAATCAGGCTGTGTGGTGAGGCTCAGTCGGTCGAGGGGAGGGGCTCAGGGCTTCTCGACAGGACGATCGCGCGGACGATGACGACGACGAGGGCACTGGCACCGAACATGTGGGCCA
>JAKDKQ010000245.1 GCA_030453295.1 Janibacter sp. | reverse complement strand
GATACGCGCGCGCCGCTGCCACCCGGATCCTGACCCCGGTGGCCAAACTCCTGATCCGACTGGGCCTGAGCCCCGATGCGGTGACCATCCTCGGCACGATCGGCGTGTGCCTCGGCGCCTGGGTCTTCTTCCCGCAGGGTGAGCTGCTGATCGGCGTGCTCGTCATCACCGCCTTCGTCTTCTCCGACACCCTCGACGGTGTCATGGCCCGACTGCTCGGCCGCACGAGCAAATGGGGTGCCTTCCTCGACTCGACCCTCGATCGGGTGGGGGACGCGGCCATTTTTTCCGGGCTGGCGATCTGGTTCTTCCAGGGTGGTGACGACCGCGTGATGGCGTGGCTGGCGATGGGCGCTCTGATCCTCGGCAGCGTCGTGTCCTATGCGCGGGCCCGTGCCGAGGGCCTGGGCATGACCGCCAGTGTCGGCATCGCCGAGCGCGCCGACCGACTGGTTGTGGCCCTCGTGACGACCGGCCTGGTCGGGCTTGGTCTGCCCGAGATCGTGCTCAAGGTCGTGCTCGCCCTCCTCGTCGTCGCCAGCGCCGTCACGGTCGTGCAGCGCGTCCTCTTCGTGCGTCAGCAGTGCCTCGCAGCAGAGGCTGACGCGGCGACCCCCACGCCGTGACCCGGTGGCGCCGGAGGGCCACGGTCTGGGGATTCCTGATGGCTTGGCGCGTCCTGCGGCTCCTGCCCGCAGGCCTGGCCTACCGACTCTTTGATCACGCTGCGGACCGGACGTACGCCGGCAACGGCTCCTCGGTCCAGCGACTTCGGGCCAACTACGCCCGGGTCCGCCCGGAGCTGACCGCCGACGAGCTCGAGGACCTGACGGCGCGGGGTGTGCGTGGCGCCCTTCGCTACTACGTCGAGGCCTTCCGCCTGCCCGCCGTCTCCGGTGATCACGTCGACTCCGTCGTCCGCTTCGAGGGGGCGATGCCCGAGATGAAGGCTCACCTGCTCGCGGGGCGACCGGTCCTGGCCTTCCTGGGCCACACCGGCAACTGGGACCTCGCCGGTGTCTGGTGCGCCCGCCACCTGGGCACCGTCGTGACCGTCGCCGAGCGGCTCGAGCCGGAGGAGATGTTCCGGGCCTTCCTCGACTACCGCGAGGGCCTGGGCATGGTGATCCACCCGGCCGAGCGCGGGACCTTCGCCACGCTGCGCGCCCAGCTCGCGACGGGCGAGCCGGTCGTGATGCCGCTGCTGGCAGATCGGGACCTGTCCGCCAGCGGGGTCGAGGTCGACCTGTGCGGGCATCGGGCCCGGATGGCCGCCGGTCCGGCCGCGCTGGCCGTCGAGAGCGGTCTGCCGCTCTATCCCGTCACCCTGCGGCACGAGCGGGTCGGTCGGACGTGGGGCATGGTCGTCACCATCCACGACGCCGTGGACGTTGCGCCACAGGGCAGCCCGGATGCGGTCGCACGCACGACGCAGGCGTGCGCGGATGCCTTCGGGACAGCGCTCGTCGCCCATACCGAGAACTGGCACATGATGCAGCGGATCTTCGTCGACGACCTGGATCCCGCACGTGATGCAGCCAGGACAGAGGCAGCATGAAGATCGGTCTGGTCAGCCCGTACTCCTTCGACGTCCCCGGCGGCGTCCAGTTCCACATCCGCGACCTCGCCGAGTACCTCATCCAGCACGGCCATGAGGCATCGGTGCTGGCCCCTGCCGACGAGGGCACGGACCTGCCGCGCTACGTCGTGCCGGCCGGCCGTGCCGTCCCGATCCGGTACAACGGCTCCACCGCTCGGCTCCTCTTCGGGCCGGTTGCAGCGGCCAAGGTCGGCCGCTGGCTCGACGAGGGCGACTTCGACGTGGTGCACATCCACGAGCCGCTCGCACCCAGCCTGTCGCTCCTCGCACTGTGGGCCGCGACGCGCCCCGTCGTCGCGACCTTCCACACCTCCAACGTCCGCTCGCGGGTCATGCAGGCTGCGTACCCGCTGCTGCGCCCCTCGTTGGAGAAGATCCACGGCCGCATCGCCGTCTCCGAGGATGCCCGGCGCACCGTCACCACTCACATCGGTGGTGACGCGGTCGTCATCCCCAATGGTGTGGACACCGCGGCCTTTGCCCGGGCGAGCAAGGATCCTCGCTGGAGCGGAGCACCCGGGCGCCCCACGATCGTCTTCCTCGGCCGGATCGACGAGCCGCGCAAGGGGCTGCCGGTACTGTCTGCGGCCATGCCGGCCATCCTCGACGCGGTGCCGGGGGCGCGGCTGCTCGTCGTCGGGCCGGGCAGTGCTGAGGCGGCCCGTGCCCGATTGTCCGAGCCGGTCCTGGCCGCCACCGAGTTCCTCGGGGCCCTCTCCGACGAGGACAAGGCGTCGGCACTGGCGTCGGCGGACCTCTACATCGCGCCACACACCGGGGGCGAGAGCTTCGGCATCGTGCTCGTCGAGGCGATGGCAGCCGGCGCCCCGGTCCTGGCGAGCGATCTGGCGGCCTTCCAACGAGTGCTCGACGGGGGACGCACCGGCATGGCCGGTGCCCTCTTCGCCAACGAGAGTCCGCACGACCTCGCCGCCCGTGCGGTGGAGCTGCTGGGCGACCCGACTCGCCTGCATGCCCTGTCGGAGCTCGGGCGCGAGCGCGCTCGAGTCTTCGACTGGGCCGTTGTCGCCAAGGAGATCCTCGCCGTCTACGACACCGTCGCCGGCGGGTCGCGTCAGCGTGAGGTCACCCGCCTGAGGCCGGGTGCCGATCGTCGTCGAGGGGGAGAGCACACATGACGCTCATCAGCTGGATCGTCGTCGCCGTCTGCGTCCTGCTCGTCCTGGCCTGGTACCTCTCCTACAGCGCAGCCCGGCTCGACCGCCTGCACGCCAAGGTCGAGGGGGCGCTGTCAGCCCTGGACGCCCACGTCGTGCGCCGTGCCGAAGCGAGCCTGGAGCTGGCCAACTCCGGCGCCATCGACCCGGCCAGCGGGTTTCTCCTGGTGGCAGCAGCGAGTGAGTCCCTCGAGCGGGTCAACGAGCGCACCTTCGAGGCCGACCTCCTCGAGGGCCAGCACTTCGCTGGACGGGAGACCGTCGAGAGTGCGCTGACCGAGGTCCTGCACGCGGCACTGCCCGTGGAGGTCTCGCGCGACCTCGAGGCGCAGGGAGGACCCGGAGCGGCGGCACTCGAGCGCGTCCGTGAGGCCGGGCTGCGCGTGCAGCTGGCGCGCCGCTTCCACAACGAGGCGGTCAAGGAGGTCCAGCGGGTGCGCTCCAAGCGGGTGGTCACGATCTTCCGCCTCGCCGGCTACGCAGACCTGCCCCGTACGGTGGAGTTCGACGACACACTGCCCGGGACCTGACCACACGGCCCTCGGCCGCGGCCGGGTCTCGCCAGAAGGCGCCCGGACGGGCATGATCTGGGCATGACCCTGACCGACCTGACACTCGTCGCGCCGCTCAACGAGCTGCTCACCCTCACGGGGTTGCCCCGCGTGGGACTGGAGCAGCTCGCTGTTGCCCAGCTGGCTCTCATCGGTGGTGATCGTGCCCTCGCCGCGCTGCCGATGCGTCGCCGGCGCCGGGGAGGCGGTATCGGCATCTTGGGGCTCTGCTGCTGCTTGGTGCCCCTGGCCGCTCTCGCCCTCGGTGCCTACCTGCTGTGGGCCCGCCAGAAGGGCAAGGACCCGCGGACCGCCCTCGGCGACATCCGCTCCACTGTGGTCGGCAACTCGTCACAGACCTCGCACCAGGCGCCCCCGCCGCCGGGAGCGGGACACCAAGCCCCACCGCCGCCTGCGTCGGGTGGTGGTCAGGCCTCGACTGATCAGGCGTCCACGCCCCCTGCGTCCGAGCGTCCGGCGCCCCCGCCG
>JAKDKQ010000244.1 GCA_030453295.1 Janibacter sp. | reverse complement strand
GGCGACGGCGGTGCCGACGGCGGTGCTGCTCCCACGGAGCGGGGCCTCTGAGTGACCCACCCTGACGAGGCCGGTGCACCTGAGCGGTGCGCCGGCCTCGCCCGCGTCACCGACCTCCAGCCGCAGGAGCTCGCCGCATCCTGGGGTCACGAGCCCAGGCACGTCCCGGCGCAGGCGCTGCCGGCGCCCTTCGACGACCTGCTCGACAACCGTGCCGTCGACCGGCTGCTCTCGGTGCACGGCCTGCGCACCCCCTTCCTGCGCGTGGCCCGCGAAGGGCGCACCCTCGCCGACGGTGACTTCACCCGTGGCGGCGGTGTCGGGGCCGGGGTGAGCGACCAGCTGGACGACACGGCGCTGCTGCGACTCTTCGCCGAAGGCCACACCCTCGTCCTGCAGGGCCTGCACCGGACCCACCCCCCGGTGCTCGATTTCGCCCAGGACCTGTCGGCAGACCTCGGGCATCCCGTGCAGGTCAACGCCTATGTCACGCCCCCGCAGAGCCGTGGCTTCGCCGCCCACTACGACGTGCACGACGTCTTCGTGCTGCAGGTCGGCGGGGACAAGCACTGGCGCCTGCACCCACCCGTCCAACCCCACCCCCTTCGTGATCAGCCATGGCAGGACCACCGCCAGGCGGTCGACGAGGCGGCGAAGGGGGAGGCGCACCTCGACGTGACCCTGCGCCCCGGCGACGCGCTGTACATCCCTCGCGGTTGGCTGCACTCGGCGACCGCGCTCGGCGGGGTCAGCACGCACCTGACCGTCGGCGTCCACGTGTGGCACCGAGGGCACGTCGCCGAAGCCGTCCTCGACACGGCGCGCAGGGCGCTTGCCGACCTCCCGGAGCATCGGACCTCCCTGCGTCCGGGTGTGGACGTCACCGATCCCGCGGACCTCGCCCACGACCTGGCTGCAGTGCGCGCGGCTCTCCTCGACGCGATCGCCGCCGTCGACGAGTCCGCCGTCGCGGCCCAGCTGGCCGCCCGGTCGCGATCTGCCGGCCGGCCCGCACCGATCTCACCGCTCAGCACCACGCAGGCGCTGGCCGACGGAGCGGACGGACTGCCCATCGCGCCCCGCAAGCACCTGCAGGCGTCGCTGGAACCGTCCGCCGACGGAGCCGTCCTCGTCAGCAGGGCCGGGCGGCTGCCCCTCACCGCGACGGAGGTCGACGACGTCACGGCGTGGCTCGCGGTCGGCGACGCCACGGTGCTCGCCCCGGACCTGACTCGCCGACTCGTCGTCGCCGGGGTCGCAGTCCCCGCGCAGCCCCCGCCCGCGTAGGGTCGCCGGTGTGAGCGCGTCCCCGTCAGCCCAGCGGTTCCGGTGCTCGCTCGCCGCCCTCGAGCGCGGCGACGTACCGGTGGGCACGGCCGTGCCCGCGCGCTACTGGCTGCTCGTGGCCCACCCCGGCCCGTGGCCGGCCAAGCCGATCGAGGCGGACTTCCTCAGCGAGGTCGCCACGGAGCTGTCTGCGGCCATGGGCCGCTTCGGGGCTCGGCTGCAGCTGATCCGCCGGCACGGCCGCCAGGAGGGTGAGCTGGTCGAGGCTGATGTCGGCGCCGACGGCGACAGCCCGGTCTTCCTCGTCGATGTGCGCCGCGGGCTCGTCGGGCGGGCCACCTGGCGTCGTCCCGAGGACCTCGTCGCGCTCGCCGCCCGCTTCGAGGACCTGCCCGATCCGAGCCCTGAGCCGCTGCTGCTCGTGTGCACCCACGGCCGCAAGGACGTCTGCTGCGCCATCGACGGCCGGGTCGTCGCGGCCGTTCTCGACGACGCACTGCCCGGGGCGGTGTGGGAGACCACGCATCTCGGTGGGGACCGCTTTGCCGGCAATGTCGCCCTCCTGCCCGAGGGCTCCCAGTACGGGCGGCTCAACGGCGATGTCGCACCGCAGGTCATCCTCGATCACCTCGACGGGCGCGTGGACCTCAACCGCTGGCGTGGACGCTGCTCCTGGCACCCGGCCGCCCAGGTGGCGGTCCACGACGTCCTCGGCAGCGAGCCGGATGTGCGCCTCCCGGACATCGCCCCGCCCCGCGTCGAGACGACCGGGGAGGACTCCTGGGTGGTGCACGTCGATGCCGGTGAGCGGACCTCCCTTCGCCAGGTCGTGCGCACGATGAGCGCCCCGCACCAGCTCACCTGCTCGGGAGGGTCCAAGGTGCAGGCGCTGTACTCGGTCACCCCGGGCTGACCGGGGCGTGCGAGCGGTGGACATCACCGTGGACCGGAGGGCAGGTCATCCCGGCGACCGACTAATCTTGGGGTCCATGACGACGACGCCGCAGAGCACCGCAGCAGACGACCACCTGGCCGAGTGGGCCGACCGACAGGCGAAGGCCGAGGCGATCATCCCTCTCGTGGGCCGTCTCTACCGTGAGTACGGCGTCGTGACGGCGATCCACGGCCGCACCCTCCTCGGCCAGTCGCCCACCGATGTGCTCAAGGCGCACCGCTTTGCGCGTCGCGTCGACATCGAGCTCAACGTCGACGACACCCTGCCCCTGCTCGAGGCGCTCACCGCCCTCCAGCCTGGTCCTGCGTCGGTCGACATCGCCCGGCTGCACCGCCGTCACCTCGAGGCCGGCGAGGGCGTCGCGCTCGAGGACTTCCTGCGCGCCGAGCTCGATGACGTCGTCGGCAAGCACGGCAGCAATGCCCTCCCGAGCACCGACGTGGTCCTCTACGGCTTCGGTCGCATCGGCCGCCTGCTCGCCCGCATTCTCGTCGAGCACGCCGGCACCGGTCAGGGCCTGCGCCTGCGCGCCATCGTCGTGCGCAAGGGCGCTGACAACGACCTGTCCAAGCGCGCGAGCCTGCTGCGCCGCGACTCCGTCCACGGCTCTTTCGCCGGCACGATCACTGTCGACGAGGAGGCCAACACCATCCTCGCCAACGGCACGCTCATCCAGGTCATCTACTCCGACAGCCCGTCGAGCGTCGACTACACCCAGTACGGCATCAGTGACGCCGTCGTCGTCGACAACACCGGCCGGTGGCGCGACGACGAGGGGCTCTCCCAGCACCTCCAGTGCCCGGGCGTCTCCCGTGTCCTGCTCACGGCCCCCGGCAAGGGCGGCCTGCCCAACATCGTCAGCGGCATCAACGACGCGATGATCGGCACCGACGACAAGATCGTCACCGCTGCCTCCTGCACGACCAACGCGATCGTCCCCGCGCTCAAGGTCATCAACGACGAGTACGGCGTCGTCGGTGGGCACATCGAGACGGTGCACTCCTTCACCAACGACCAGAACCTCATCGACAACTTCCACAAGGGCGAGCGTCGCGGCCGCTCGGCGGCGCTCAACATGGTGCTCACCGAGACCGGCGCGGCCAAGGCCGTGGCCAAGGCGCTGCCCGAGCTCGAGGGCAAGCTCACCGGCAACTCGGTGCGCGTCCCCACGCCCAATGTCTCGATGGCGATCCTCAACCTCACTCTCGAGAAGCCCGTCGAGCGCGACACGCTCAACGACTTCCTGCGCGAGGCCTCGCTCTACGGCGGCCTGCACAAGCAGCTCGACTACATCGACAGCCCCGAGGTGGTCTCCACCGACTTCGTCGGCAACCGCCACGCGGGCATCGTCGACGGCCGCGCGACGATCACCGCTGGTGACCGTCTGGTCCTCTACGTCTGGTACGACAACGAGTTCGGCTACTCCTGCCAGGTCGTGCGCGTCCTCGAGGAGATGGCCAAGGTCCACCCGCCGGTCTTCCCCAAGGCCTGAGTCCACGCAGCGAGCCCCCGGTCGGTCAACGGCCGGGGGCTCTTTGGCCCGGGTCGAGGTAAACGCGCGGGTGAATCGTCTGCG
>JAKDKQ010000243.1 GCA_030453295.1 Janibacter sp. | reverse complement strand
TCGCGGTAGCGCATGGCATAGGTGCCGATGACGTCATCGGCCTCGTAGTGGGCCGCCCCGACGCGCGCGATGCCGATCGCCTCGAGCGCGTCGACGATGACCGGCACCTGCGGGGACAGCTCGTCGGGGACCTCCTCACCGTCGGCGGTGTCCTCGGCGACCCGGTGGGCCTTGTAGGTGGGGATGGCGTCGACGCGCCACTGCGGCCGCCAGTCGTCGTCCCAGCAGGCCACGACGTGCGTGGGCCGGTATCGCGTGACGAGGGTGGCGAGCATGTCGAGGAAGCCGGCAACGGCGTTGGTCGGCAGACCGGAGGGCACCGGCGCCCGCTCAGGTACCCCGTAGAAGGCACGGAAGTACAGCGAGGCGGAGTCGAGCAGGAGCAGGCGGTCGCGTGCCAAGTCGGACATGGGCCCGACCTTACGGGTCCGTCGCCTATGGTTCACCCATGGAAGCGGCAGATCGACGCATCATCGACCTCCTGCGCGACGACGGGCGGATGAGCTACACCGACTTGGGCAAGGCGATCGGATTGTCCACCTCTGCAGTGCACCAGCGGGTGCGGCGCCTGGAGGAGCGCGGAGCGATCACGAGCTACACCGCGGTCGTGGATCCCGCCTCGATGGGCACGCCCCTCACCGCCTTCATCGCGGTCGCGCCGCTCGATCCCAGCGCCCCCGACGACGTGCCGGACCGCCTGCAGGGCATCGAGGAGATCGATGCCTGCTACTCCGTCGCCGGTGACGCCAACTACCTGCTCCGCGTGCGGGTGAGCACCCCCCAGGCCCTCGAGGAGCTGCTGGGCCGGGTCCGCAACCGCGGCGGGGTCTCAACCCGCACCACCGTCGTGCTGAGCACCGCATGGGAGTAATCGAGCGGCTGCCCGCACGGCTGCTGCTGGCCCTGGCCGGCGGCCTGTGCCTGTGGCTGTCCTTCCCCGACAACAACCTCGCCTACCTCGCGATCGTCGGCGTCGCCCTCGTGGGCATCTCGATGTGGGACGTGTCGCCGCGCACGGGCGCCCTGCTGGGACTGGTCGCCGGCGTCGCCTGCTTCCTTCCGACCCTCAGCTGGTCGGGCATCTTCGTCGGCAAGTTCCCCTGGTTCGCCCTGGCCCTCACCGAGGGTCTCTACCTGGCCGCGATGGGCGCGGTGCTGGCGGTGGTGCAGCGTCCCCTCCTGCGAGCGGGTCGGCTGCTTCCGGCTGCACTGCTCATCCCCGTGCTGTGGGTGCTTCAGGAGTGGATCCGGGGGAGCCTGCCCTACGGCGGCTTCCCCTGGGCGCGGATCGCCTTCTCCCAGGCCGACACCCCCTTCGCCCAATGGGCCGCGATCGGGGGAGCACCGCTCATCACCTTCGTCGTGGCCCTGATCGCCGTACCGCTCGTCCTGCTCGCGGTGACCCGACGCCTGCCCGTCGTCGCCGTCGTGGTGGCCCTCGTGTCGGGTCTGGGTGCCTTCGCCGTTCCCGTGCCCACCAGCGGTGAGTCCACGGCCAGGATCGGCCTCGTGCAGGGCAACGTGCCCCGTGCCGGGCTGGACTTCAACGCGGAGCGGCGCAAGGTCCTGGACAACCATGTCGCCGGCACCGAGGCCTTGGCAGAGCGGTACGACGACCTCGACCTGGTCATCTGGCCGGAGAACTCCTCCGACATCGACCCGCTGCGCAATGATGATGCCAAGGAGCAGGTCCAGCGCGCTCTGGCCGCGGTCGACATACCCATCATCATCGGCGCGATACTCGACGAGCCGGCGCCAGCGGTGTCCAATGCCTCACTGCTGTACGAGCCGGGTGGGGGAGAGCCGCAGCGCTACGTCAAGCAGCACCCCGTCCCCTTCGCCGAGTACGTACCCAACCGTGAGTTCTACCGGCTCTTCAGCTCCAAGGTGGACCTGGTGCGGGTCGGGTTCGCCAAGGGCGACCGCAACGTCGCCTTCCCGGTGCAGGGCCGAGAGGGTGACTTCACCGCAGTACCGACGATCTGCTTCGAGGTGGCCTACGACGGCCTGATGCGCTCGGCGGTCAAGGACGCCGAGGCGAAGGGAGTGCCCAGCCTCCTCGTCGTGCAGACCAACAACGCGACCTTCGGGTACTCCGCCGAGTCGACGCAGCAGTACGCCATCTCGCGGATCCGGGCCATCGAGCACGGTCGCAGCGTGGCGCACGTCTCCACCGTCGGGGTCTCGGGGTTCATCAACCCTGACGGGTCGAGCACTCCGACCACCGAGCTCTTCACCGCTGCCCAACCAGTCGACAACGTCGTGCTGCGCAGCGGCCTGACGATCTCGGACCGTCTCGGACCGTGGGTCGAGTGGGGCAGCGCGCTTCTGCTGCTGATCGCCGTGGCGTGGCGGCTGCGTCGATCCCGGACGGGTAGGGTCGAGTCCCGGTCGACCGACGACCGCTCCACCGCCCAGATCGAGGAAGCCTCCACCGGTGCCTGACTCCACCCAGCCGCGTCCGCTGATCGAGCGGGTCGCCGTGCTCATCCCGACCTACAACGAGCGTGACAACCTGCCGCTGGTCGTCGAGCGGGTGCGGGCCGCGGTGCCCAGCGCCGACGTCGTGGTCCTCGACGACAACTCGCCCGACGGCACCGGTGACATCGCCGACGAGCTGGCAGCCAGCGATGATCACGTCCAGGTCCTGCACCGGCAGGGCAAGGAGGGCTTGGGCGCCGCCTACCTCGCCGGCTTCACGTGGGCCCTCGAGCGGGGATACGACGCCGTCGTCGAGATGGACGCTGACGGGTCGCACCGCCCGGAGCACCTGCCCAGCATGCTCGAGGTCGCGGCAGACGCCGACCTGGTCATCGGCTCGCGCTATGTGCGCGGGGGCAAGATCGTCAACTGGCCGCTGGATCGCAAGGCGATCAGCATGGCCGGCAACCTCTACATCAAGGTCATCCTCGGGATGTCGGTCAACGACGCGACGGCCGGATACCGCGTCTACCGCGCCGAGACGCTGCGCACGATCGGTCTGGACAAGGTCGAGAGCGCGGGCTATGTCTTCCAGACCGACCTGACGGTGCGGACCGTGCGCGCTGGACTCACGGTCGTCGAGGTGCCGATCACCTTCGTCGAGCGTGAGATCGGCGACTCCAAGATGGACGGCGACGTCGTCCGCGAGTCGATGTCGCGCATCACGCGCTGGGGTCTGGCGCACCGCCGAGGACAGCTGCAGCGACTCCTCGACCGAGAGCCGACCTGGCACCGACTGTGATCCACGGACCTGCCCCACGACGGCGCCGCCGCAGGCTGGCGCTGGTGCCCCTTGCCCTGGTGCTGTGGGTGGTCCTCGAGGTGGCCGTCCTCATCGCGGTCGGCCGCTGGATCGGCTTCTGGCCGACGCTCCTGCTCGTGATCGCGCTCTCCGCGCTCGGCGCGTGGTTGCTGCGCCGTGAGGGCCGACGGACCTGGCAGGCGCTGCGCACCGCCCTGCGCAGCGGTCAGATGCCCAGCCGGGAGATCGCCGACGCCGTGCTCGTCTTCGTCGGCGGCGTCCTGCTCACCCTGCCCGGGTTCGTCTCGGCCGTCGTGGGCCTCGTCTTCGTGCTGCCCCTCACCCGGCCGGTGGCGCGGATCGGCCTCGAGGCGCTCGTGGCCCGGCGGCTGCTCGCCGCCGGCATGTCCGTGGCGCCGGGGGAGGCGCGGGTACGCCGCACACGTGATCGTGATGATGGCGACGGGGACGTCGTGGAGGGCGAGATCGTCGACGAGTGAGAACCCCATGACGAAGGGGGCGCCCCCCCCCGGGGGGCGGGGGGGGGCCCCCGGGGGTGGGGGGGGGGGTGTAAGGCCGGGGGCGTTGCCCGCGTGTCGCCCCCC
>JAKDKQ010000242.1 GCA_030453295.1 Janibacter sp. | reverse complement strand
ACCAGATCGGCTGCGAAAGCCCCTGCGAGGGAGCGGAACTCGTCGGTGCGCACGCCTGGTCGGGGGCCGGCTGAGTACAGCACCGCCGGGCGTCCCCGCCCCTGCGCGGGGGCAGTCTCGGACTCCACCAGATCGAGCCGGAGGAGGGTGGTCAGGTGTCCGCGCACGGTGTTGTCGTGCGAGCCCACGGCTCGCGCGATCTCACCGACCCGCAGGGGATGCGCCGCCCCACGGATGGCGGCCAGGACGAGCCCGGCCGCACCGAGATCATCCGGGTCCGCCTCGGGGGCGGGACGCGGGCCGAGCGGATTATTTTTCACGGCTCACAATGTAGTAAATTGACGGTCACCGGGCAACACGACCCGACACGCGCTCCTCGAAGGGATCTCCACCATGACCGAGACCAACCTCCCGATGGCTGAGGACATCCCCGCCCTCGACGTGCGGCCCATCCCGCGCTCCATCCGACACGCGACCGTCATCGGAGCCCTCTCGGCCATCCGCCCGGGCCGCTCGCTCGACCTCGTCGCGCCGCACGACCCGCAGCCACTGCTGCGTCAGGTCGAGGGCCTCGAGCCGGGCGTCTGGTCGGTCGAGTACCTCGTCGAGGGCCCCGAGGCCTGGACCCTGCGCCTGACCCGCGCAGCCTGAGCGATGTGCTCCTACTGCGGGTGCCGGTCGATCGACATGATCGGCCGCTTCACCGCTGAGCACGAGGAGCTGATCAACGCGACCGGCCTGCTGCGGCGCGCGGCAGCGGCCGGCGCCACCGACGAGGTCGTCGAGCTCGTCGACGAGGTGGCCACGCTGCTGGCGCCGCACACCGACGCGGAGGAGGCAGGGCTCTTCACCGTCCTGCGCCGGGACGAGGACTTCATCCCGTACATCGACTCCCTGTGCAGGGAGCACGCCACCCTCGACGAGCTGCTGGCCGGGCTGCGGGCGGGCCGGGTCGACCTCGCCGACCGCTTCTACGCGGACCTGCGCTCGCACATCGAGCGCGAGGAGGACGGCCTCTTCCCCGCCTCGCTCACGACTCTGCGCGGCGACGACTGGGACGAGGTCGACGCCCTGACCGCCGCGGCCGTCCCGGTGGCTCCCGCACCACGATCCGCTCCACCCACCGCACCGTGACCGGCCGGCCGACCGCCCCGCCCCGCGGACCGGGCGGGGTCTGGGCTATGCGCGACCGCCCCGGCGTGCTGTGGCTGATGGCCGCCGCGCTCACAGCGCTGGTCCACCCCTTCGTCCCTGACGCGACCTGGCTGATGGTGCACATGGTCGCTCTCGGCGGCCTGACCCACTCGATCATGGTGTGGAGCACGCACTTCGCGACGACGCTGATGAAGAACCACCCGGACATCGACGTGCGCACGATGCAGAACCGCCGCCTCGTCCTGCTCCACGTCGGCATCCTCGCCGTGCTCGTCGGCGTGCCGACGACCTGGTGGTGGCTGACCCTCACGGGTGCCACTGCCATCGTCGTCGCCGTGGCCTGGCACGCATGGCAGCTCGTGCGCCGGCTGCGCGGGGCCCTCCCCGGACGCTTCCGCATCGTCGTCCACCACTACCTCGCCTCCGCCGCCTTCCTCCCCGTCGGCGCGACCCTCGGCGTGCTGCTGGCCCGCGGCCAGGGCGATGAGCTGCATGCCCGCCTGCTGCTGGCCCACTCCCTCGTCAACGTGCTCGGCTGGGTCGGGATCACCGTCACCGGCACCCTCATCACGCTGTGGCCGACGATCCTGCGCGCCCGGATGGACGACGCCTCCGAGCGCCGCGCCCGCCAGTCGCTGCCCGGGCTCGTCGGCGGCCTGGCCCTGGCCTGCGCGGGGGCCCTGCTCGGGTGGCGCTGGCTGGTCCTCGCCGGCATCGCCGGCTACCTGCTCTCGCTGCTGTGGACCGCCCGCTCGCTCATCGCACCGGCCCGGCAGAAGCCACCACGCCACTTCGCCTCATGGTCCGTCATGGCCGGAGCCGCGTGGTTCCTCGTCGGCATCGGCATGGTCGCCTGGCGGGTGGCGACCGCGGACGACTTCGCCGCCATGGCCTCCGGCTACGGGCGGGTCGCGGCGGTGCTCGTCGTCGGCTTCGGTCTGCAGGTCCTCACCGGTGCGCTGAGCCACCTCGTCCCCGCGGTCATCGGCGGCGGTCCGCGGGTGGTCCGGGTGGGCATCGAGGGCTTCGACCGACTCGGCATGACCCGCATCGTCATCATCAACGTGCCCTTCGCCCTGGCGCTCCTGCCCGTCCCCTCCGGCACGCGCGTCATCCTCACGGCCCTCGTGCTCGTGGGCCTGGCCGCCTTCGTCCCGATCCTGCTGACCACCATCAAGCGGGTCGTCGCCGTCCGCAAGGAAGCCGCGCTGGCCACCCCCGAGGAGCGTCGGGCGGGCCTGGAGCAGGGCCGCGCCGAGGCCGCCCGGGTCCTCGAGCCGCCCTTCCCACGGACCCAGCTCATGGCCGGTGTGACCCTCGTGGCGCTCGCCCTCGCGACCGGCCCGACCCTTCAGCCGGCCCTCGACGGCGGGAGCGTGGGCGCCTCTCCCGCAACGACTGTCGCCCCGACGGGGCACACGACCGAGGTCGCCGTGGAGGCGAAGGCGGACATGACCTTCAGCCCCTCCCGCGTCGAGGTCCCCGCCGGCGACCGTCTGGTCATCACCCTCACCAACAGCGACGGCAGCACCGTGCACGACCTGCACCTCGACGACGACACCCGGACCCCACGCCTGACGAAGGGAGAGTCCGCCGCCCTCGACGTCGGCATCGTCGGCGCCAACCGGCAGGGGTGGTGCACGGTTGCCGGCCACCGGACGATGGGGATGACCTTCGACATCGTCGTCACCGGCGCACCCGCGCACGCTCCGGAGCACGGGTCCGAGCACGCGTCCGGGCACGACGGGGCGGAGGAACCCCCCTTCGCCCTGCAGCCGGGAGCCGCGTGGGCGGCGGGCTTCGAGGCCGACGATGCCTCTCTCCCACCGCTGTCCGACAAGCGGACCCATCGCGTGACGCTCCGGGTCCAGGAGATCGAGGTCGAGGTGGCCCCGGGAGTCACCCGCACCCGCTGGACCTTCGGCGGCACCGCACCCGGCCCCACGCTGCACGGCCGCGTCGGCGACCGCTTCGTCATCACCCTCGTCAACGACGGCAGCATCGGGCACTCGATCGACTTCCACGCCGGCTCCCTGGCTCCCGACAAACCCATGCGCACCATCGCTCCGGGCAAGCGACTGACCTACACCTTCACCGCCGAGCGCGCCGGGATCTGGATGTACCACTGCTCGACGATGCCGATGTCGACGCACATCGCTCAGGGCATGTTCGGCGCCGTCGTCATCGAGCCGCCCGGCCTGCCGCAGGTCGACCGCTCCTACGTCCTCACCGCGTCCGAGCTCTACGCGGGTGAGGACGCGAGTGGCGAGCCGGCCGCAACGGCCTTCAACGGTCGCGCCTTCCAGTACGACGCCGACCCCCTCACCGCTCGCGTCGGCGAGCAGGTGCGCTTCTGGGTGCTCGACGCCGGACCGGACGGACCGGTCTCCTTCCACGTCGTCGGCGGACAGTTCGACACCGTCTGGCAGGAGGGCGCCTACCGGGTCGGTGGACCCGACGAGGTCGGTGGGCCGACAGCGGGGTCGCAGGCACTCGGGTTGCTGCCCGCGCAGGGCGGGTTCGTCGAGCTGACCTTCCCGCAGGCCGGCCGCTACCCCTTCGTCAACCACGTGATGACCGATGCGGAGAAGGGCGCCCACGGCATCGTGCGGGTGCACTGAGCGGCGCGGACCGGGGGGGGGGCCCCCCCCCGCTGCCCGGGGGGCGCCCACACGGGGGGGGTATCACC
>JAKDKQ010000241.1 GCA_030453295.1 Janibacter sp. | reverse complement strand
CGGCGTCGACATCCTCTCCCTCGGTGGGACCAAGGGCGGGGCCATGCTCGCCGAGGCCGTCGTCGTCCTGTCCCCCGAGCGGGTCCACGGTGCGACCTTCCTGCGCAAGCAGTCGATGCAGCTGGCGAGCAAGATGCGCTTCGTCTCCGCGCAGCTGCTCGCGCTCTTCGAGGGCGACCTGTGGCGGCGCAACGCCCAGCACGCCAACGCGATGGCCCGGCGTCTCGCCGACGGCGTCGCCGGCATCGACGGTCTCGTCCTGCCCAACGAGGTCGAGGCCAACGCCGTCTTCCCGATCCTTCCGCGGGAGTCCAGCGAGCGACTCATGGAGAGCTTCCGCTTCTACTTCTGGGACGAGACGACCGGCCAGGTGCGCTGGATGTGCGCCTGGGACACGACCGAGAGCGATGTCGATCGCTTCCTCGAGGCGGTCCGCGCAGAGCTGCGCTGACCCTGTGCGATTGCTCACAAACGGCGTTTTGCACAGGAAGTATTCAGACTGATCCTCTACACCTGAAGGGTGGCCCGCCTTCCTCGACTGACCAGCGCACCGGTACTCGCCGGTGCGCTCGTCGTGTTCACGTTGCTGGCGGCCGGTCCACTTCGCCCGTACGACGAGATGTTCCAGGGCTACTGGGCCAAGCGCTACACCCCCAACTGGGTACACTTCCTCGACAACGTCCCCAATGCCGTGGCCGGTCAGGCCGTCTGCCTGCCCGTCCTCGCGGCCGTCGCGATCGTCCTGGCCTGGCGCCACCGCACCTGGCACCCGCTGATGATCGTCGCCGCTGCCGAGATCGGGTTCTATGCCGGCATCGGCGGGCTCAAGGTCCTGCTCGGCCGGACGGCCCCGGCCGCCGGCGAGGGTGGCTTCTGGCAGGGCGGACCCTTCGCCCACGGCTGGTACGGCATCGCCTACCCCTCCGGTCACGCCGCTGAGGCCGTCCTCATCTACGGCGCGGCCGCCTACCTCCTGATCACCTACGCCGGACCCGACAGTCGACTGCGCCGACGGCTGACCTGGCTCGTCGGCCTCATCTCGCTCAACGCGATCGTCGTCGCCTTCTACCTGGGCTTCCACTGGCCGACCGATCTCGTCGCGGGGCTGCTGGCCGGCGGTCTCGTCCTGCGCGTCATGGTCACGCTCGATCGGGCCCTTGCCCGGCGCGGTCTGCCCTTCGGATGGAGCTATCGCCTGCCGATGCTCTCGCGGCCCGAGCCCGCGCCGGCCCCCGAGACGCACCGGCCCCGGCCGGTGCCGGTCCCCGCGGCGATCTGGTTGCGGACACACCCCTTCGACCTGCCGAAGCCGAGCGTGACCAGCCTCCAGCCGGTCACGGCCGCCTGGTCGGCGCGCGTACCCGGTCAGCCCACGCGCACGCTCCCCGAGCGCGAGCTGCTCAGCACCCGCTGATCACGCATCCCCGCCGAGAGCGGTTCCGTGGACCGCGCTTGCGTGAGCAGGGACGAAGGGGGGCGCTGCCGGTGGTGCGGTGGGTCAGCTGTCGATGTTGGCCATGACGTGCTTGATGCGGGTGTAGTCCTCGAAGCCGTACATCGACAGGTCCTTGCCGTAGCCGGACTTCTTGAACCCACCGTGCGGCATCTCGGCCACGAGCGGGATGTGCGTGTTGATCCAGACGCACCCGAAGTCCAGACGCTTGCTCATCCGCATGGCCCGACCGAAGTCCTTGGTCCAGACGGATGAGGCCAGGCCGTACTCGACACCGTTGGCCCAGGCCAGTGCTTCCTCCTCGTCGGTGAAGCGCTGCACGGTGATGACCGGACCGAAGATCTCGTCCTGGATGGCCTCGTCGTCCTGCCTGAGCCCCGAGACGACGGTCGGCGCGTAGAAGAAGCCCTCCCCCATGGCCGTGAGCCGCTCGCCGCCCTGCGCGAGGTTGGCGTGGTCGGGCAGGCGATCGATGAAGCCAGCGACCTTGGCCAGCTGATCGCGGTTGTTGACCGGACCGAGCAGTGCCTCGTCGTCGTCGGGCATGCCCACCGTGGCGTTGTCCCGGGCGTACTCGGCGAGCGCTGCGACGAAGTCGTCGTGGATACCGGGCGCGGCCAGGACGCGCGTCGCCGCTGTGCAGTCCTGACCGGCGTTGAAGTAGCCGGCGGTCGCGATGCCCTCGACGGCGGCCTCGATGTCGGCATCGTCGAAGACGACGACAGGCGCCTTGCCACCGAGCTCGAGGTGGGCCCGCTTGAGGTTCTTGGCCGCGGAGGCTGCGACCTCGACGCCAGCACGCACCGAGCCGGTGATCGCCACCAGGGCCGGGGTGTCGTGCTCGACGAGCATGCGCCCGGTGTCACGGTCACCGGTGACGACGTTGAAGGTGCCGGCCGGCAGGAACTCGCTGGCGATCTCGGCCATGAGCAGGGTGCTCTCGGGAGTGGTGTCGCTCGGCTTGAGGACGATCGAGTTACCGGCCGCCAGCGCCGGGCCGATCTTCCACGCGGCCATCATCATCGGGTAGTTCCACGGCGTCACCTGGCCGACGACACCGATCGGCTCGCGGCGGATCCAGCTCGTGTGGCCCTTCATGTACTCCGCGGAGGCCCGGCCCTCGAGCACCCGGGCAGCGCCGGCGAAGAAGCGCAGCTGGTCGCACATCACCGGGACCTCCTCGGAGGCGGTGAGGGCATGCGGCTTACCGGTGTTCTCCCCTTCGATCCGGATGAGGTCCTCGGCGCGGGCCTCGAGGGCATCGGCGAACTTGAGCATCGCGCTCTGCCGCTCCCCCGGGGTCACCTCCCCCCACTCGGCGAAGCCCGCCTCCGCACTCGCGTAGGCAGCGTCGATGTCGTCCTGCACGGAGACGGGCGCGTGGGCCACGACCTGGCCGGTGGCCGGGTTGACCAGCTCGATGCTCGCGTCGGTCGAGGCATCGACGTACTGGCCTCCGACGAAGTTGCGCAGGTTCCGGGGCTGGGTCACGACAAGGGTCCTTCCGATCGGGAATGTGAAGTCGACCATAGTCTGGTCATGGCGATATCGACAGCCCCACGCGGGAAAGATCGGGAAAACCTCCGCCGATGCCGGATATGCACACTGATTCCGTAGACCTCGGCTTGCCAAGGAGGCGAGATCGGTACACGATGTCAGCATGTCCGCCCCGGTCCAGCTCGACGCGATGAGCAAGCAGATCATCGAGCACCTCCAGGAGGACGGACGGCAGTCCTACGCGACGATCGGCCGGGCCGTCGGCCTCTCCGAGGCGGCTGTGCGCCAACGCGTGCAGCGACTCCTGGATGCCGAGGTGATGCAGATCGTCGCGGTCACCGACCCGCTCCAGGTGGGGTTCCACCGCCAGGCGATGATCGGCATCACCGTCGACGGTGACCTGCGACCCGTCGGCGACGCGCTCGCGGACATGTCCGAGGTGTCCTACGTCGTCACCACCGCCGGCAGCTTCGACCTGCTCGCCGAGATCGTCTGCGAGGACGACGACGAGCTGCTCACCCTGCTCACCGAGGGCATCCGCACCCTGCCGGGTGTGCGCTCCACCGAGACCTTCGTCTATCTCAAGCTCAACAAGCAGCACTACAACTGGGGGACCCGATGACCGACCAGCCGACCACCACCTCCTTCGGGACCAGCCTGCAGGACGCCGCCCGCGACCACCTGTGGATGCACTTCAGCCGGCACTCCGTCTACGAAGACGGCGGCAAGGTCCCGATCATCGTCCGCGGTGAGGGCCACACGATCTGGGACTCCGCGGGCCGCGAGTACATCGACGGCCTGTCCGGCCTCTTCGTCGTCCAGGCGGGTCATGGCCGTACCGAGCTGGCCGAGGCTGCGCTCAAGCAGTCGGAGAAGCTGGCCTTCTTCCCGCTGTGGTCCTACGCCCACC